>JBDLUR010000027.1:0-4410 GCA_039805205.1 Bacteroidota bacterium | reverse complement strand
CAATGGATCTTAAAAATGTATTCATTGATGTTCAAAAAGTAGAAATCAAAATTGACAATGATAGTTCATCTTCTTCTGACAATGATGATGATGACGACAAAGATGATGATGATCATTTGAGAGATAGTGATCAACATGGTGAGTGGAAGACTTTGGTATTTGAGCCAAAAGTGATTGATGTACTTAAACTTCAAAATGGCGCTGAAATGTTGTTGGGTAGTATTGAGGTTTTAAAAGATGTAGAAAAAGTAAGAGTTACACTTGGTCCTAATAATACTGTAGTTGATGAAAACGATGTAACACACAACCTTGTTCTCAACAATGCTACCAATAACTTGCTCTACATAAAAATTGGAGATGACGATTGCGATAAAGATGATGATACCAACTCAGAAGAGATCAGGGTAGATTTTGATTTATCGAAGTCAATTCAATTCTTAAGTGGTAAATATTACCTCAAGCCTAAATTACATTCATTCAGCAACTCTGGATATGGTGAAATAGAAGGCAAGGTTTTACCAGAAGGGATTAAAGCCAAGGTGACAATCTCCAATGGTCAAGGTGAACCTTCAATTGGCTATCCTGATAAAAAGGGTCGATTTAAAGTTAGAGGCTTAAAAGCCGGGACTTACTCCGTACTTTTTGAAGCAGCTGGCAGAACTTCAAAGACAGTAAACGGCGTAGAAGTCCGCAAGGGAAAAGATGTTGAATTGAATACAGTCACCCTCAACTAGTAATATTACATTTTTGTGACACACGGAATTATCCTGAAGGATAGTTTCGCACCATGAGTTTAATTTATTTTATTCCTATCGGGACATTCTTCATGTCAATGATTTTTTCTTATGTGCTTTTTAAGCATTACCAAAGAAAAAAAGAAGCAACTTATATTTTATGGTGGTTGATAGGGGTGCTAACGTACGGTGCTGGAACATTCACAGAGAGCTTTAATACACTAAATGGTTGGACAGAAACCAATTTCAGGTGGTGGTATATTACTGGTGCATTGTTGGGTGGTGCGCCATTGGCACAAGGCTCAGTTTATCTTTTGCTCAACAAAAAAGCAGCACATCTACTTTCTGCAATTTTAGTAGCAACTGTAGTTATTGCTTCTGTATTTGTCTTGATGTCGCCTATTGACTATGCGGCAGTAGAGCCAGAACGCATGTCGGGTAAAGTTTTCATTTGGCAATGGGTTCGCTCTTTCTCTCCCTTTATCAATATATATGCAGTACTGTTCTTAGTGGGTGGCGCTATTGCTTCAGCTGTGAAATATTTTAGAAATACCGGTACGAGTGTTAGGTTCTGGGGAAATGTCTTGATTGCAATTGGTGCAATTCTGCCGGGTATTGGCGGAAGTTTTACAAGATTGGGCTATGTTGAAGTATTGTATGTAACAGAATTTCTAGGACTCTTGATGATCATCATTGCCTACACCATCATGAAAAATGAAAAAATGAAATCTGTCCACGCTAATCAATTGTAACAACGGTATATGGGTTTTAAAAGGGCGCTAATGTTTTAGCGCCTTTTTTTTGATCATACCACCTTTGGTGTCTTTGATGCTATTCATCACCACAAAGGCATTAGGGTCGATGGTTTGTATTTCTGTATTGAGTTTATTCATTTCTAAGCGAGTGATGACAGTAAATAAAATATTGACCTCACCCATTTCTCCCCTTGTACCATATCCTTTTTCTCCTTTATATACAGTGATGCCTCTTCCCATTTTCTCAATGATCATTTGCTTGATCTCTTTATAATGAGAAGATACAATGGTTACACCCATATATTCGTCTATCCCTTCTACAATAAAATCCAACATTTTTGAAGCAGATAGATAGGTGATCATCGAATACATGGCGATTTCAATAGAGAGAAGATATGCGGCAGCTGAGAATACAAAGATGTTAATAAGGATGATGATGTCCCCAATGGTAGTTCCCAATTTTCGACTTAAAAAAATAGCTAGTATCTCTGTACCATCAATCACAGCGCCACCTCTTACTGCAAGTCCGATACCTGCTCCTAAAAAGAATCCACCAAATACCGCTACCAAAATATTGTCGTCTGTCACATTAGGGAACTCAACATTGGCAACAACCAAGGCTAAACCAATGATGGCCAAAGCTGTCTTGATGGCAAAAGCCTTACTCACCACTCTGTATCCCATAAAAATAAATGGGATGTTCACGCAAATGATGAGCAAGTAAAGAGGAAAGCCTGTTGTATTTGAAATCAACAAGGAGATGCCAGTTGCACCACCATCCACGAATTCATTACTGAGCAAGAATCCTTTGAAACCGAAAGCAGCAGAAAATATGCCGGCTGTCACCAAGAGAAAATCCTTGAAATTTCTTTTGGTTAAAATGGCCAATTCTTGGTAACCTTTGGCATAGGTATAGGGACTAATTTCAATTCCCTTTGCGTATTTACTGCGAAGTGTAGTTAACTTGATGATCTTTTTTAAAAAACCACTCATTTTCATGTACTCTAAGTTATATAGTTTATAATAACTTTATCCTGTGAAGAAAAAGCAAGAAAGCGATCAAGGCATACAAATTAACAAATACATCAGCAATTCTGGTTTTTGTTCTAGAAGGGATGCAGATAAATTGGTAGAGGATGCAAGGGTGACCATCAACGATGATATTGCTCTTCCTACATCTCGTGTACAAGTAGGTGATAGTGTTGCTATTGATGGTGAAAAAATCAAGTCAAAACAGCGTCCTATCTACATCGCATTAAATAAGCCAGTTGGTGTTACTTCCACTACAGATATGAGTGATAAGACCAATATCATTCGCTTTATGAATCATCCCAAAAGAATTTTTCCTGTTGGGAGATTAGATAAAGATTCTGAAGGATTGATTTTGCTGACCAATGACGGGGATATTGTCAACAAAATTTTGCGTTCTAGTAATAACAATGAGAAAGAGTATGTTGTTACTGTTGATAAAGAACTAACCCATGAGATGATCAAACAAATGGGGACTGGCGTGCGTATACTGGGAGAGGTTACTAAGCCCTGTTACATAAGGCAAGAAGGACAAAGACGATTCAGAATTATTTTGAAACAGGGACTAAACCGACAAATACGTCGTATGTGTGAGACTTTTGGTTATAAAGTGAAAACACTAAAAAGGATTCGCATCATGCACATTCAGTTAGGGACTTTACCCACTGGCAAATGGCGTTACCTCACTCCACAAGAAATGGATGAATTAGAAAAAGCTCTAGAGCACGCAAAAGGTTAATCTTTATTTTAACAGGGTAAGATATCCTGCCATTTTCTTTCTGCCATTTTTGGGATCAATCACATAATAATAAGTGCCTGCAGGAACAGCCACTCCATTGTATTTCCCATCCCATTGAATTGAGTTACCTGTATTTCTGAAAACCAATGCACCAGATGTGGTATAGATTTCAATGACAACACCGGGGTATAGTTCAAGATTTTTTATCACCCAAGTATCATTGATGCCATCTCCATTTGGTGTGAACGTGTTAGGTGGCAATGGCGCAAATAGGGCTTTCATTTTAACCAAGTCAGAACGAATACAACCTCCTCTACCAATTACAGTCAGCCTGTATTCAACATCATTTTCAGGATTTACAACAAAAGGTTGTAAAATATCTGTTGCACTCAAGAATGTAGATGGTGTCCATTGATAGGAGATAATATTTCCAGTTGCCTTTGCATTGATTTTGACACTTCCATCGTTGATGACAAATAAATCGGGACCCGCATCTATTTTTGGTGAATCAAAAACTTCAATTGTTTTTCTGATGGTATCTGTGTAGCATCCTAAATCATTTTGTGCGAAAAATAGTACTGTCTTTTTGCCCGGTTGTTTATAGAAATAAGAAGTGTTGGCTAGTGTATCTCTTGCTTCTCCTACAAAATCCCAAAACCATTTGGTGATAATTCCGTCTTTTGTTTTGCTTGTATCTGTAAACTCAATCATTGCTCCAATACAAATTGAATCTTTGCTGATGAAACCTGCAGAGGGTTGCTCATATACTGTTTCGAGTAATTGTGTGAGAGAATCTTTACAGCCTGTTGCTGGATTATTTGCAATCAATTTGACTAAAAAATCATCAGCTGTTCGATAAAAATGAAGTCCGTCTTTTGTTACACCTGCAGAATTATTCAGTGGATCTCCAAAATTCCATTGATAGGATAGATTCGCTGTTGTGGATGGGATAGTGGTATTGTTTACAAATAACGCTTTGCCTTCAGGAAGACAAACTTTAGGAAGTGTGAAAGCGGGAATTGGTAAGGGATGGAAGGTAATTGTTTTTTCTATTGGGATACTAGTACATCCATTGTCTGTCTTTACTGCTAATTGAATTGTATAATCAGCGTAAGCATTGTATTGATAATCGAATGGAATACCTGATGTTCTT
>JBDLUR010000026.1:0-10024 GCA_039805205.1 Bacteroidota bacterium | reverse complement strand
TAGTTCATTAAGCGACATTTTTCGCTTTGCCATCATTACATCCAAGTTTACAATTATTGGCATAATTAGATAGTTGAATCGTTTTCGTTTTGAATTTCTATGCCTCTTTTAAAAATTGTTGCGATGGCATAAATCACACCTGCCATCAAAATATAGGCTTGACTATCAACCCAAAACGTATTGAGTATGTTTACATCATATCCTTTATGGGATAAATTATTTGCTGTTTGTCGCGCTACTATACTGATCAAGCCAATCGCAAAAGTAGTGTAGCTAATTGAACTGATTTGTTTTGAAACGAAACTGCTAAATGGTCGATTAAGATCAAGTTTGCTTACTAGTTTAATTACATCATAAAATAATCCTGCTTTTAAGAATGCAATTACTAAAATAAATGTGTAGATACTATAATATGCTGCAGTGCTTCGGTTGTACATTTCACTGAGGTCTAGTTTTTGATACAGATTTTTAAGTACGGCTGGGTTGTAAAGACTGTAGATAAAATTGACTAGCAAAGCACATGCCTCTATGCAAAGAGCTACAAAAATCACCCAGGCTATAACCGTTAATGCTTTAAATATGAAATCGTTTTGTTTCATGGTAATGATTCAATTATTGGTGCAAAGTAGTATAAATTTATTGAAAAACAATAAATAAATAATGTAATACACTAATTTATACCAATTAGCGCACACACTCAATAAACGTTTGCTACAGTGAAATAGTAACTGATTTATAACTCAATTCAAGTGATTATTTTTTAAACATATCTCTAACATGAGTCCCATCTCCAGTGAGTTCCCAATGTGCTAGTGTCACTGGTATATCACCAATTGCATTCATGCGATCAAGGAACTGACGAATAGAAAAAGTCTCTCCTTTGCTTTCTTGTTGTTTGGCCATGGTTGCAATAGCATGTTCAATGAGGTATTTCCCTGTTATGTAACTAGTGCCATATCCAGGCTGACGCATGTATAAATGTTGTTCAAAGATCCTGAGTTCTTTTTCTGTTTTCATCCATCCACGCGGTGTATATTCCATATGCACATTTCCTGCTTCTTCCATCGACATAAGATTAGCATGAGCATAAAGCGAACCCAACCCACGTGCAGCGCGTTGTGCAATGAGGATATAAACAATTTCTTTGCTACGGGGACTATCATCATAAAGTCCTCCTTGCATAAATAATTCCTCAACAGCAGTTGCCATACCTTCATTTCTACTGTCGAATATATTATAGAGCGATGCTGTTCTTCTGAGTTCGCAAGGATGAGGTTCATTGTCCATTTGGGCTAGTTCAAACCAATGGTAAAAATGAGAAAAAAGTGGTCGAGGATCCAGGTGAGATGTTATGTAAAAAAAGTTTCTTCTGTCTTTTGGAATATAGCTTCCAAGATGTTGATCTAGTGCAGGCTTGAAGTATTCCTTTACAGTAATCATTTCCTCTTTATTCAGAAACTCCAGTAAACTTTTTGCTGCATTTTCAGAGAGGATTTTGTAGGATTCTGGTGAATCTGCTTCTTTGAGTTGCGGAAGCTTTCTGTTACGGTGTTCTTCCATTTTTAATGCAGTCCATGCCCTATCAAGTTCTCTTTTTAGTAACATCACTTGATCATCCCATGTAAGTGGAACAAGATGAACATTCTTGAGGTACCAGTTATAATTCTCTTTCCCAATACCTGAAGGTCCAGTTTTTGAAGCGGACTTTTGCTCTAGCCATTGTGCCAGTTGAATAGTTGATTGAATAGCTTGATTTATTTGGGCGACTAGTTCTTTATCGTTCTCTACACCTTGTTTTTTTATTAGTTCCTTTAAATCATCAACTTGAGTTTTTATATCTCTGATCCCCGCTATCCACAATTCTCTTGCATTGCCAGTCAAGTTGATTTTTGCTTGTTCATTCAAAGGAGCAATTACCTTGAGTGTTCCATTCAATCTATTTCTTTCTGATGTTGATAGCGGAAAGTTGTAGGTCCATAGTTCGGTAATCATATGATGTGTAGGGCCTTCATGCGTAGGCACATCACTTCTTTCTGTCCACACAGATTTATAAAAAGCAGGATCTCTTTCCCATGGTTTAAGTATGCGAAAATTAAAATCGAATCCATTCATTTCCGCCATCAACAGATGCCAGTCAGCTTGTTGCTCAATTGTCCACACTGTTGTGTCCATTGACAACAATTGTTCCTTAAGTTTATTGAATGCAGGCATCCGAGAAACGAAAGTGGCTTGCGTATAATCAGGTGCACCATTTTTTAAGGGCGGTTGCTCAAATGCACGCCAGCTTCTGTATAAGTCGACAAGTTGCTGATGGTTTTTATCTTTGACTTTTGCAATAGAAGTAGGGCTAAATAGTAGATTGATGATAAGTAAAAAAATTAATTGAAACTTAGGCATTGCAACCGGGTTTATAAAGGGCATTAAAAAATGTAACTTAAGAAGAGTGCATACACGTATACAAATAAATTTAACTTAAAAAGTTAAGAATTATAATACAGCTCTCATATTTCCTATTAATACAAAAGGCTGCTCAGATGAGCAGCCTTTTGGTATTGAAAAGGGAGACACTGATTAACCTACTTTTATTATTTTCTGGACGGTAGAATTTCCGTTTTCAGAAATCTCTACCAAATAAATACCAGCAATCAGTTTGTGTCCAAATTGGTGAGTTTGTCCTGGCTGAATTGATTTTACTTCTTCAATTACTTTACCACTTAATGTCATCACTCTAATTTGGATTGAATTAGAATAATTATTTCTAATGTTAAAATAATTAGTCGATGGATTTGGATAAACCTTTAATTGTGGCTTACCATCTTCCTTGACATTTTCGAATAAAATACTTGAACTGTAGCTATTTGTTCCTGAAGTAATGGTTGAAGGATTGTATACATCACAAACTACATAGCCTGATTTAGTTTTTCCAAAGCTGCAATTGACTTTATTACAAGCATCTGAAAGACTCTTTAATTCAGCACTCTTTGATGTAGTACTTGAGATTTTCAGATTTGCCTCTGCCAATAACCAGTTTACTGTTTTATTCATGTACGGGCCACTCTTGATTTTTGCATTACCTAATTCTGGATTTAAGGCAATATTTAAGGTCAATGCTACCAACTCACCAGCAAGACTATTTTTAACCGATTTATTGCTAGGGTTAGTCCAAGATTGTGAAAGGATATTAGCAACTCCTGAACTAGGCAACATCGCTCTGACTGCTGCAGCTGAGGTAAGCTTAATAAAGCGTCCACAATTGCCAGTTCCGCCAATTATTAACCCACCAGGGAACTTAGCTGCGAACCAGCTATTGGTTAGTGGACTTGAAGAACCTGTGGCATCCCATCCTGATTGTGTAAGGGTTTTGAAATTGCAAGGAACTGCACAACCTTCATCCACTTGACCATTGCAATTATCATCTATATTGTTTCCACAAACTTCTGTCTTACCAGGATTGATATTAGCGTTATTGTCATTACAATCAGCATTGCTTGTGCTATATCCAGCAGGAGCGGTATTGGCATTAGCTGCGCAAACGCTTACTGCAGTTCCTGTTCCGAAACCATCACCATCACTATCAACATAGAAGTTGAATGATGCGTTTTTTGTAGCATCTGTATCATCACAATCCGTACTGTTTGTGCTGTAACCAGCAGGAGCGGTATTAGCATTAGCTGCGCAAGCGCTTACTACAGTTCCTGTTCCGAAACCATCACCATCACTATCAACGTAGAAGTTGAATGAAGCGTTTTTAGTAGCATCTGTATCATCACAATCCGTACTGTTTGTGCTGTAGCCAGCAGGAGCGGTATTGGCATTAGCTGCGCAAGCGCTTACTGCAGTTCCTGTTCCGAAACCATCACCATCACTATCAACATAGAAGTTGAATGAAGCAAATTTTGTTGCATCACTATCATCACAATCTCCTGATTGCACACCAGTAGTAACATAGCCTTGACCAGGAGAAGTACAAGCTGTAGTTCCAGTGCCTGTATAATAGCCATCTCCATCGGCATCCAAGTACCAAATAGTTGCAGGATTAATTGCTGCATCGTTATCGTCACAATCGCCTGCCTGCACACCAGTGGTAACATATCCTTGACCAGGTGAAGTACAAGCTGTAGTGCCAGTACCAGTGTAATAACCATCGCCATCGGCATCTAAGTACCAAACAGTTTCTGAGCTAATAGTTAGGATTAGTGTTAATGTATTACAACCGCTTGTATAGGTATAGGTTCCTGATTCAGTGTAATTAGTATTATTAGCGCTCCATGTATAAGTGCCACAAGTTGTGACTGTAGTGGTAGTTGATTCAGCTGATGATGGCGTTACAGTATATTCTAAAGCACCCATTGCAGGATTTGTTGCGTCTCTGGTTGAACCCAAGTAATCAGTCGTAAAACCAGAAATAGGTGTTGCTACTAAGTTTAGATTAGTAGGTAGAAAATTTGATGTAGCTACTCCAGACGGTGTAGGGAAATTTGGATTGAGCGAAGTGCTAAAGCAGTCCTGTAATGTTGATGCTTGCCAATCTGAAAGTGTTGTTTTGTCAACACTATTAAATGACCCTAGTACTCCACCAGTACCAGACACAAAGTAATTATTATAGTTGATCGTTGTAGGTGTACTTAACAATGATGCAGCATAATGTTTTCCAGAAGCATCTCCTGTATTAGTAGCAGCATTGATGAAAAGATTATTTCTATAATTTCTTGTTCCTGAGCCATTATCAAAAAACGCATATGTGTTTGTTGTTCCCGTGCTTACAGATCCATCGATTGATACTGTATTGTTATAAATGTTTATTGCAGAACTTCCCGTTCTTCTAATTCCAATAGTATTACCCGTAGTTGATGGCTGTAAATAAATTATATTATTTGTTACATTAGATGGGGATGAAACATCTATACCCGTTGCTGAAGTAGACTGTTCATTTATTAAACCGTAGACATAGTTTCCTTGGATGTTCCAATTGTTTGGGGAAGGAACCCTTATTCCCGCAAACTGAGTAGCTTGGGCATTTAGATTACTTTTCAGGGTTAGATTCCCGATTCTATTGTTTAAGATACTTCCTGTTCCAGGAACATTAGTTGTGGTAATTCCAGCCAGATTTTGGTTGGATTGAATACCTCCAATAGTATTTTGTTCAATAGTAGTTCCCGTTACCCGAGAATATATACCATAAAATGGTGCATTTGAAATAATGGAATTAGTTGTATTTATATCACCAATAACATTATTTTTAACTGTAGCCGTGCTAGACGATGTTTCGATAGCTGAAAAAATTCCGGCTATAGTTATTTCAATATTACCTATTTGATTATTTTCCACTACAATTGATGGGCATGAGGCTTCATTGATAGCAGTAAAGGTAGAGACGGTATTGGTTCCTGTAACAGTATATTTTAATGCAGTACCACCTAGAAATTTAGCCGAACCTCCAAAATAATTCCCCTTTATACTTACGTTGGAGCCTGCATTCACATAAATCCCAAATCTATTACTTACTGCACTTGAAAAAAAATTTCTTGTGGCATAAAAATGATTTCCTTCAATCAATAAAATGTTCGGGTTGTTCTCTACTGTAATCATGTATATTTGATCAGCAAATAAGTTCACAAACTCATTGTTCTTGATGGTAATATTGGTGAATCTGGCTGCTGCATTAGAGCCGGTCAAAGAAATTCCGACCTGTCTTAACGAACTGATGTCACCATTTGTTGAAATAATAGAATTTTCAATTAAGAAATTATTTACCCCCTTTCCATTTGAAGTAGATGCTAGATCAACCCGTGCCCAACGATCAGCAAGTAGTCGTACATAACGTATAGTATTATCATTTGCTCCATTTCTCGCTCTGTAGGCGTAAGCTCCTGTAATTAGTCCACTTAGAGCACTTACTTGACTGCTTTCAATGGTCAAACCAATTGTAGTTCCAGTTCGGTTTACCCTACCATCTATAGTTACATTGTCTGCACCAATTAAATCAATAATACCCCTAAAAACAGGAATCATGTTAATAGTACCTGAAAGTTTCACGTTTGCGGTTATTGGATAAATATCCAAACTTGTGTAGTTGCCGCCAATAAGTACAGTTGGAGTTGCTCCTGTACCACTACCGTTTGTACTAGCAATTGTAGGAGCAGCAGCATAACCACTTCCGGGATTAGTTATTTCTATTGATGTAATTTCCCCTAAGGATCCCGCAGTAACTATGCCTGTTGCAGCAACACCACTAGGATCTTCTGGTGTAGAAAAGGTTATGGTATTTCCTGTTACATATCCAGAGCCTCCATTTCCCGTAGTAATGGTAATTTCACCTATCTGCCCCGAACCATAAAGTTTAGCAGAATTGTCGTCTATAATACTTGATTTGATCTGAAGTTCAATTGCGCCTTCAATGCTTCGAGCGTTAATGGCATCAAAAGCTGCTTTAAGTGTAGTGTAATCCCCGCCGGTGCCAACAGTTTTAACGGTCACAGTTTGACCCACCGCTAACACACCAAGACATAATAGGGAAAGGCATAAAAATAGTGTACGAGAAGTCCTTTTCATTGTTTCTTTTTAAGAATTTTTAAAAATAGGGTTTCAAGGAAAAGGATTTGTCTTCTCTAAGACAGTGGAAAGCTACAATCA
The DNA here is from genome assembly GCA_039805205.1 of Bacteroidota bacterium. GTDB lineage: Bacteria > Bacteroidota > Bacteroidia > Chitinophagales > Chitinophagaceae > Pollutibacter. The sequence goes on along the minus strand of JBDLUR010000026.1, from coordinate 3,391 downwards.
GGCTTTTTAGTGTAAAAATTTTTTGCTGTACAAGATTTCAAGAGTACCATGCTATATTTTTTGAACTCATAATTATTAGCAGAATAATGATAATTTTTATCCAAGCTTGATTTTTTATCATTTTACCTATACATTTGGAATGTGTTATTCCTTATCAATTCAAAAAGAAACAATAAAAATGGTATAAAATTTATCATTTGTGCCATTTTTATCCTACTTGCGCCTATTCTAAAGGCTAATACCAGAGATACGGTGCTAAATGCGGTTTACTCTAAGCCGTTTATATATAATGTACTTAAAAATGGAAAAGGGACTATTTTCGCCGGGACTGCAGAGGGTATTTTTGAGATAGTTGGAACCAATCTTATTCCATACTCCAAAGACAAGGGGTATATCGAATTGGGTAAAGATGATGATCCGATAATTAACCCGGACGGAATTAAAAATTACAAGGAACGTAAATATGTTTATTTGCTTCCTTATCCAGAATTGGCCTTGGATGAATTTCATGCTGGAAACGATAATTATTTCTACATTTCTTCTGGGGGTAGAATATACATATTTGACATTGTTCCTTATAGTAAAACTTACCGTAATCATAGTGTCCGGACTATCTCTGAAAACTTTGTAGGTACATATTCTGGTATCTATTTGAGGGGGAGGCGACTTGGTAAACCAGCCCCAAAGTTCACGGATGGTTATATTAGAGAAATTGACGGAAAAGCTTTTATCTGCTACGATGGATTGCTCATTTTAGATAGTGCTATTATTCAGACAGGAATTCTAGACAGTACAGCCACTGATCCTTATGCTATTATGAGTAATGTAGATGCAGTTTATCGAGATGTGCTAAAATTTACACAACTGCAAACCTATTTTCTGTCAGCGACTAATGAGCTTTTTAAGTCAGATCAATTAACTAAACAGCCTGTTTCTATTTACAAAAGGGATAAGTCTCAACCAGGAGACCTTTCCCTTATAGGTCAATATAAGTACTCTCTTTATTTCTTCGATGGTATACATATTGTCAAACACAAGCCATTAGATAATAATTTTGACACGATAGCAACCTTGCCTGAGCCAGTATTAGACGGTAAAATAGATGAAAGACATCTTTTTGCAGTTACTAGTAATGGGATTTATGTAATTAATTCAGATTATTCAATGGAGAAACTTGCTGAGGTCTTTAAGGCGCATACGTTAGTTTTGACCAGTGGCACTGAGTTAGCGATAGGAACCGATAATGGATTATTTCATTTTAATACATTGACCAAAACACTTTCTCCTTTGATTTCCGAAGTTGAGTTTAATCGAAGGGCATTGTATGTAAAAGATAATCTGTTATATGCGGGTTCTATCAATGGACTATATACCATCAGCATTAATGATTTCGACTTATTAATTAAAAGAAACAAAGCAACTGTTTCTAGTTCACAAATTCCGTTTTACATCTATATTATTATTGCAGTAGCAGTTATTTTCATTGGTATTCTCTTATTCCTTCTACTTCGGAATAAACAAAAGTTACATGTTGCAGAAGATCAGATCAAAGAGCTGAATGTAGATACACTTGATCGGGCAAAAATCGAAGAGTATATCAAGGAGAACTTATCAGTTGCAAGTTTGAAATCCATTACAGATCATTTCAATACCAATAACAGTCATATTTATAAACTGATTGAACCTGAAAAGCCTGGTTCAATTATTCAGAACTTACGCATGCAAAAGCTGGTTGAGATGAGAGACGCCGGTGCTGAAATCAGCGAGATTTCAAGAGTTACTGGATTAAGTGAGTCTTATATTAGAAGGATAAAAGGAAAGTTAGGGTAGTATTGCTATTTGCTACCATCCAAGGTACCTTGGTGGCGTAATTCCGTTTAGTCGAATATAGACAATAAGCTGACCCACATGGTGTGATTGGTGATCTTGAATCAAGTTTAAAAATTGTAGCTTATTCATTTTCCCACCACTCCAGCTAAATTCTTTTAATAAGATGGATTGGTCAAGGCCATTTATTGTTTGTATAGCATAATCAAATGCATCACCGACAAAAATAGAAATTTCCTTTTTACTCATGATGGTAGGATGGCTTTTAAGTTCTTGCTGTGCAATTGGCTGCTCTTTTATGTACGTAGAACTTAGCCAAAGAAGATTTTCTCCAATGTGAAGCAATTGTTCTTTGAAACTCATTTCTGCTTCCACCGGTTTATAATCAAACTTATTTTCATCCATCGAATTAATGATGGACAATAAATATACTTTGGCGTTATTTAATTTTTTGGAATGAGCATTTAGTAATGCTTGGTTTACTTGCGACATACCATTAATTGAAATAATAGTGAGGAAGAATAATAATTTTATTTTCATAAATTGAATTTAGTTGTATTAAAATCTCTCTAATATTATTTGTTTATTTTCATCTTAAAACAAATAAGAAACTGAGGTAAGTTGCGAAGAAAAACACCCAAAACAATTGATAAAATCTCCTAATGCTTTTTTGCTCATTGAGTCTTGCTGTACTGAGATGAAGCATGAAAGCAATGCTTAGTAAAATTAAACTGTACATCAATAGTTGTTCTTTCATGATAAAACTCCAATAGATGCACCACCCATAAGCTGCCATCACAAATCCTGCTCCTAAATAGAGAGCAATTTTGGGTGAGTAAAGCAGCGGAAATGTTTTATACCCAAAATGTGCATCACCGGCTCTGTCGGGTAAGTCTTTGTACCATGCAATGGCTAAGCTAAACGCGGTAATAAAAATGGTAAGTGGATAGATTACAGGTTGAATATTGAAATCACCTTCAAACATTTTTGAAAAATGTAAGGCCATTCCAATATTAACCAATACACCTCTCACAATGGTTATTGCGAAGGCTGCGGGTAGATGGTGCTTTTTGAGTTGAACCGGTGGAACAGAATACGTAATCCCTAATATTAGAATCACAATAATGAGTAATAGCAAAACCCAATGTAAAAGTGCTGCAGCGCCAACAGCAATCATCCCTGATATAACGACAATTTTCTTGGCAGTCGGTATACTTAATTCACCTGAGGCTATTGGAAGTTCAGGTTTGTTTATTTTATCTAGTTCAACATCTATAACCTGGTTTAAGCCGGTGATACAAATATTACATCCTAAAGCGGATACTAGGGTAGTCAATAAAATCACATACTGATCTGTTAGACTTCCTCCTTGTAATAAAAACAAGACTACTATGCTGACTGTCGATCCAATGATGGTATGCGGTCGACTGAATTTCCAAAGGATGTGTAAGGTCATGGTCAAATTGGTTGTGCTATAATGATAATAAGGTTTCCTTGTAACTGTTGTATTCTTTTTACTTCAATTGAATATTGATGATCTGTAAATTCACAAAGTAATTCTTTG
>JBDLUR010000025.1:0-3785 GCA_039805205.1 Bacteroidota bacterium | reverse complement strand
ATTGGAAGATATTAAGCGTTGTTCCGGCAGAACTACCAAAGTCAGGTTGGATATAGAAGTAAATATTCTCTTTTAAATTTCCGCTAAAAATTAAACGCGCACGTCTAATGGCGAAGGTGTTGCCATCACCCCATGAACGGTCGCATTGCTCGCATTTTAGTTTAGGGTTGGTTTCAAATAGCCTGTTGTACCTCACTTGCATGTATCCCCGCAAAGAGATAGTTTCATACCAGCGTTTTACTTCTTTAGTGGAGCTAGTTGTTTGTGCTTGAGCACTGATGAAATAGTGTAACATAATAACGGTCATCAGACCGCATTTTTTGAATGTTGGTATCACGTTGTAAGCTTTTAATTGCACTACAAACATCAATACCTAATGTTACCTTATCATATTCCCAATGTTACCAAATTGTTAAGCGGCTTGGTTCTTGTGCACAATCTAGTGGATAAATTTGATGGTTTTTTGCTCACTGCCAGTCTTTATGATGACCAAAAAAGGTCCGTTTTTCCCATTAAGGTGATTTATTATGGATGGATTAAAAAGCAATTCGTGTTTGCCTGCAGGTTTAATTCCACTAAATAACTTTGAAATCTTTGAACCATTGATATCCTGAATTTCTATGTAAACCTCACCGGCTTTCTTCAGTTCATACTTTAATATTGAACCATTTTTAACCGGATTGGGGTATAACTTGAATTCACCCGTCATGATGTTATTTGAAGGGTTAAAAATCGAAGTAACCAATGTATTGCTTAGGTCCTTGTTAAGATAAACATGGTATTCCCCAGGTTGCAATGTTACGCTAGCAGATACACCTGAAACATTTATTGATGTTTTAGTTAAGTAGCTATACCATGTTCCTGCGACAGGGAAGTTCACAGTTACTGTTTTTGCACTTAGATCGAAGTTCCCAACGACAACCACTTTCAAAGAATCATCATTGATCGTTAATGTTTTTACAGCTCCACTTAAATCAGCAGTAAATTGTTTTTGGGTGAAGGTGCTGATGTAACTTGGGTTCATTCTTAACCTCAGTAGGTTAGCATAAACATCGAATAATCCTCTTTTAAATGGGTCATTGTAATAGCCCCAAACAGGAACTTTGTTATCTAGTCTACAATTTTCATTTACAGAGCCATTGGCACAAGTATTAATTGAAAAGGGGAAACCCAATTCACCAAACTGCCATATCATTTTTGGTCCGGGTACCATTGCCCAAAATGCAGCCGCCTCGCCCATTCTTTTTAGTGCAACCAAACTGTCTTTCGTTGAATAGGTGCCTAGCTGGTTTCCGTTGTTAAGGTTTCTGTACATCAATCTTTCTTCATCATGACTTTCCATGTACCCAATAAGATGGTGTTGGTTCCATCCTTTTCTCATTGCTGAAATATCACTGAAATCAGAGTTGGAGAGATAGCCCATAGTGGCTTCATTGAATTTGAAATTATTGTTGCCCCAAAACATCATTCCATAGTTGGCAAGTTCTCTTTCTTCTGCATTGTCTGCAAAATGTTCTAGAATGCAATAGCTACCTGGTGTTACGGACTGGGTTGAATCATAGATTCTTTTCCAGATGGCAACACGACTAGCATCATAAGCGCCCCATGCGGCAACATTGTTTGGATTATTGGTTTGTGTAAATCCTTTTGATAGGTCCCATCTAAATCCATCTACTTTGTATTTCGTTAACCAATGTCTGACAACTCTAGCAACCAAATCTTTGGTAGCATTAGATTCGTGATTGAAATCATATCCAACATTGAAAGGATGTTTTGCATCTGGGTTCAACCAAGGGTTATCGACTGAAGGTTTATTGTTTGCGCCATCCCAATACATCAAGGCTTGAGGTGAACTTCCAAATGCATGATTCATGACCATATCTATAATCACCGCAATGCCTTGTTCATGGCATGCATCGATGAATTCTTTAAAAGAATTTTCTGTACCATAGAATTTATCTAGTGCAAAGAAATAATTGGGATTGTATCCCCAACTTAAATTCCCTTCAAATTCAGATACCGGCATAAGTTCAATTGCATTAATACCAAGACGCTTGAAATAGCCAATACTATCTTTTAATGTTTTGTAGTTTCTATTTGATAGAAAGTCGCGTAAAAGAACCTCATATACAATTAAGTTTTCTTTATTTGGTCTTTTGAAATTTTGAATCTTCCAATTGTATGTAGGTTTACCAGGTTGAAGAACGCTTACAATTCCAGTCGTTTTATTTGTTGGATAGAGTTTAAGGTTAGGATAAGTAGCAACCGGAATAGTATTATCGTTATTTGGATCTAGTACCAATTCTGTATTGTAATCAGCCACCCTAATAGAACCATCGATTAAAAATTGATACGCATATTCTGCACTTGGTATCAGTTTCCCAATTCTTATCCAGAATCTATCTCCTTCAGGTGTTTTATTCATTTGACCTTCTTGAGTTTCTGTCCAGTTGTTGAAATCACCCAAAACGGCTACTCTTGTTTTTCCGGGAGCATATAGTACTAAATAAGCCGCTGTGTCCCCAGGAAGATATGTTACACCATCACCAATACCATCGGGTAGAGGAGCGGTTACAGCAGGACCAGGAAGGAAAAATTGCAAGCTGTCTTTGATAACTGTATTTCCAGCAAATGTGGCTTCAAACAAAATTTTTTGACTTCCCCCTTCATTGAGTATTGCATTTGCAGTAAGCGTAGTGGCAGAGTTTACCGTTCCTATAATTTTATTGTTATGAGTAATACTTAGATTGGCGGCATTATTTGTATTTCCAGTGATAGTTAATTGATCACCAAATTGTTTGTCGATACCAACCAACGTTCTGATGTATGTAGGTTTTGATACTGGATCATCTATTCTTGCAAAATTGCCGTTATCATAAACAGGCACATACATGTCTGATGCATCATCATTACGTAAGACTTTATTCCCATTACCACTTCTGAAAAGAATAGCAATTTTTTGAATTTTTTCGACTGAATTAGTAATGCCAAAAAAGTTTCTAAGTCCGCCATTAATTGTGTAAGTCCATTGATTTGAGCCTGATGATGGAGCATTGGCTAATGGATTTGTTGTGCCCCACTCAAATTTTACATATTTCCAATTCGATGCTCCTGTGCTTAGATTTGTAATGGCTCCAATATGCACATAAACATCTGTTGCAGGGGTATGGTCGAATAAACCCTTATTTCCAAATTTAGCATCTGCAGTTATGGTAACGCTTGCACTGTTCTCTTGAATAAAACTAGGCGACCATCTTAATAACTGAGCTTGTGTTGAAATGGCACAAGCAATCAAGAAGATGACAATGAGTATTTTTTTGCTGTTCATATAGACAAGTTTATGTGTAAAAAGTACACATAAACAAATATATCTATTATTTCCAAACCTTGGATAATCTGTAAAAGAGATAAAAATGGACAATAGCCAATACCTCAAATACTAAAATATACCAGGGCCAACTACCAATAATCAGGGGATTGTCTACTGAAGGTGGCGTTAGTAGATACATATAATTAGATCCTGTGGCCCAATTGAACAGTCCGACTGTTATTGCCGCAATCTGGGTGATTAGAAAAATCTGTAGCCAGGAATTAGCTTCAGGTTTGAACTTGTGATGTACAATCAAATAGGAGCAGGTCAATATGAGACCTCCATGTCCAATAAAATAGGAGTAAAAGAAAAAACCTTGATCTCCTTGATCAAATTCAGGTGTGAGTAAGGAATAAAATCCTCCCGTTAGTCCCCAATAATAAACCAGGTGAGCCAATTTAGAATTGAAGTTAAA
>JBDLUR010000024.1:0-3198 GCA_039805205.1 Bacteroidota bacterium | reverse complement strand
GAGCCGAATCGCCTAAGTTGACAATGGTAATGTTGGGCTTACCATTGTATAACTTCATTAACATCCAAGGGGATTTGGGACCTGGATACTCACATGATGAAAGAGCAAAAAATATAACTATAGAAAAGAATAAAGCTCTCTTCATGACCAAAAAAAATTAGGAGAAATTATGTATTACCACTTGTCAACTGGCTCATCAGCACCATTATCACCTGATGACATATCAGGAGCAGCAGGTGCAGCTGGAGCAGCAGGTTCTTCTGATGAAGCAGTTGGCGCAGATGGAGCATCATAGCCAGATCCACCTTCTTGTCCATCTTCATCATACTCATGATTGAATGCATCGAAATCAAAATCAGGCATCAATTCAGTTTTTACATGATCAACTGCCTCATTCAATGCTTTGAGAAATTTATTGAAGTCTTCTTTGTACAAAAATATTTTGTGGCGGTCATAACCATCATCATTGAATCTCTTTCTGCTTTCTGTGATGGTTAGATAATAATCATTCCCTCTAGTTGTTCTTACATCAAAGAAATAAGTCCTTCTCTTACCAGCTCTAATGCGTTTGCTGTAAACACTGTCCATTCTTTTTTCGTTGTTGTCGTACGCCACAGTTAAAAGTTTTGGTTAAATTTTAGTTGGTTTCTATAAAGATAGCATTGTTTTGGAATTGTCAAAAATTCCTAGGTTTTTTTTCACACCAATTTTCAGGCACAAAAAAAGGGCAAAAACCGGCTTTAATAGTCAATTTGTTGGTTCAGTAACAACTCAGCATAGGCTCCATTTTGGGCCAAAAGGGATTCATGTGTGCCACTTTCAATGATTCTTCCATCTTCCATAACCAAGATTTGATCAAACTTGAAGCTAGGAAATATCCTATGTGTAATAATTATGGCAGTCTTGTTCGACAAGTATTGATTCAGGTTTTCGGCTATTCGGTGTTCTGTCTTTGCATCAACCGCGCTTAGACAATCATCAAAAATAAGCAAGTCATTTTCTTTAGACAAAGCCCTGGCAATAGATATGCGCTGTTTTTGTCCCCCTGATAAGGTAACACCTCTCTCACCTACCCATGTTTCAAATCCTTGAGGCAAAGACATAATTTCATCATGGATGGCAGCTTTTTGAGCAGCATACACAGCGTTGTCCATCGACTGATCTACTGCACCAAAATTGATGTTGTTCTTGATCGTATCACTAAAGAGAAATACATCTTGAGGAACATAGCTGATGTGTGAGCGAAGATTTTCAAGATCCAGTTGATCTATTGCAATCCCATTTACTGCCACTTTCCCATTTTCAGGGTCGAACATACGAATGGCCAGCTGAGCGACAGTCGATTTACCACATCCTGTCTTTCCCAAAATGGCCACCTTCTCTCCTTTCTTCACGCTAAAGGAAAAATCTTTGATGGCATGAATACCCGTGTGTGGGTAAATGAAATTAACATCATCAAAAACAAGCTCATCAATGGTATTAATATGCTTTGGTTTCACTGCCAATGGAAGAGCCGGCTTTGTATCCAAGAATTCATTGAGTCTCTTTTGAGATGCTGCAGCACGTTGTATGTTGGTAGCCACCCATCCAATAGCCGATACTGGAAACGTGAGCATATTGATATAAATCACAAACTCAGCAATGGTGCCAGCACTAATTTTGTGTTCAATTTGATAGATGCTTCCTATGTAGATGGTTATCAAAGTACTTAAACCAATTAGCAATGCAATGGCTGGAAAATAAATGGCCTCCATTGTTGACAATGCCAATCCACTTTTTCGATAGTCCTCTGCATTTTTTTCAAAAAAGCCAAGGTTGGCTTTTTCTTGTGCATAGGATTTGATGACACGTATACCAGAATATGATTCTTGTGCGAGTGTTGTGAGGTCGCTTAATTGCGCTTGAATTTGCTCACTTTTTTTGTTGATCAGAGCGTTTACGAAATACATGGCGACTGCCAAAAAAGGCAGAGGAAGTAAAACGTAAATGGATAGCATCACATCTTTTTTGAACATGTAAAAAAGACTAAGGACAATCATGATTGTCAGGTTGATCAAATACATCAATGCAGGTCCCGTATACATTCTAACCCTAGAAATATCTTCAGACATGCGACTCATAAGGTCGCCTGTACTGTGCACTTTATAGAACTGGGCATCTAGTTTTTGGTAATGTCCATAGACATCATTTTTTTGGTCAAACTCAATGTGCCTACTCATTACTATGATCGTTTGACGCATGAGGAACATAAAAAAGCCCCTTAAGAGTGCAAAACCCAGTAAGGTGAGTCCGCTTAACATCACTAATTTAGAAAAACTAATATCCAGGGTTTGAACAAAATCTACAAACAGTTTCACCAAGGGATCAAAAAACACACGATCAGCAGCTGGGGATGAAGGGTTTATTTTAAGACTAACTTGATCAACTACAAAACCAGTCATTTGTGGAGCCAGAATCCCAAAATAGTTAGAGATCAAAATAAACAACATACCAAGGAACAAACGCCAGCGGTATTTCCAAAAATAAGGGTTCAGGCTTTTAAGATCCTTCATAAAAGGCAAAGTTAATCAACACATTTTAGAAGAGTTTCTACTTTTTTTCAATGATTTTTTTTTTATCAAGTTTGATGTTTTACTTTTGCCGCGGAGAGATGGCAGAGCGGTCGAATGCGGCGGTCTTGAAAACCGTTGACTGTCACAGGTCCGGGGGTTCGAATCCCTCTCTCTCCGCCAAAAATCAAATGCCCCTTTACGGGGCATTTTTATTTAATCTCGAAATAAGTATACTTTTGCAGCTACTTTAATTTAACCCAAATGAACCTCGACCAAGACCAATCCACCAATTTGAATAATTCAACATCTACTTCAGGTAAGTCTTCTTTAAATAGAAGAAAATTTATCTACTCTATTGCAGCCTCTTCCGCTGCGCTATACCTTTCTGGCTGTGAAAAGAATCCTAATACACCGCTTGAAGTAAGAAATATCGTTCCTCCTAGATTAGATACCGCTTATTTGGGACAAGAAATTCTTTGTTATAGACCCTTAAGAAAGGGATCTCCAAATATGTCGATTCAGATTGTTGGTGAACAAGTGATTGGCCACAATTATGGTCATGGTGGTAGCGGTTGGACTTTAGGCCCTGGTTCTTCTAAATATGTAGTTGATTTAGTTGCCGCCTCAACAAAAGGACAATCCATCC
>JBDLUR010000023.1:0-5724 GCA_039805205.1 Bacteroidota bacterium | reverse complement strand
GAGATATTATTTTCAAAACCAAGACAGCAAATGCATTTGACCCACCTTCTTTTACAGCAAAAGGACTAACGTTTAGGGATCATTTACATACCTATTTGGATCGAGCAAAAATGGAATGGACTCGTCTAGGCATTGATTTGATTCTTGGAACTGAAGCCGATCAAGAAATGAGTACCAGCAATACCATGTTTTTACCCGATTTTCTTAAACAAGGGACAGGTGTGACCTTGGTAAATGGTCAAAAGTTGGTTAATGAAGAAATCGTCTTAATCCCCGATCAACAACCCGTTCCTCAAGCTCTTGCAATTTGGCAGACTCCAAGGCTAGTGTTAGCGTTGATAGCGATCTTCTGTGTTATCCCTGTAACACAACAGTTGACATTCTTCAATTCGATACAGTCTATTCTTGAAAAAATCATTTTCATGAGTACTGGATTACTTGGGTGTTTTCTGGTCTTTTTATGGGTGGGTACCGACCACCAGAGTATGAGCAACAACCTTAATCTAATTTGGGCTTTTCCGTTAAATCTTTTGTTGGCATTTAAACCTAAGCAAATTCCTACTTGGTTAAACTATTACTCAAAAATTTATGCAGTTGCTGTTTTAGTCTTGGCGCTTTTTATAATACTTAAGCCAGGGCTTATTCCCTCTGTATTATTTATGCTGATGCTGGCCTTATCTTATAGAAGTTGGATTTGGGCAAAAATCAAATAACTTATTTTTTATGAAAATACTCATTACAGGTGCTACGTCTGGATTCGGAAAAGCGATGGCAGAAAAATTCGCAGCTAAAGGGAATGATTTAATTATTACAGGAAGAAGAGCTGATCGCTTGGAAGCATTAGCAGAGGAGCTCAAAAATCAATTTGCTGTACAAGTAGCAATAAAAGTATTTGATGTTCAGTCTAAATCTGAAGTGTTCGAAGCGCTTTCAAATGATACCAATTTAGAAGATGTTGATGTGGTGGTAAACAATGCTGGTCTTGCATTAGGACGTGATTTTTTTGATGAAGCATCTTTGGATGATTGGGAGACCATGATTGATACCAACGTCAAAGGTTTGTTATATGTAACCAAGGCGATGTTGCCTTATCTTGTAAAAAGTGGAAAAGGGCATATTGTGAATATCGGCTCCACGGCTGGTATGGAAGTATATGAAAAGGGGAATGTTTATTGCGCAACAAAGCATGCTGTTGAAGCATTGAGTAAGTCTATGCGCATTGATTTAGTCAGACACAATATTAAAGTCACTGCTATTCATCCAGGTGCAGCTGACACAGAGTTTTCAATGGTTCGTTTCAAAGGCGATGAAGCCAAAGCAAAAGCCGTATATGATGGATTCAAACCTTTGTATGGAAATGATGTGGCCGAGGTTGCTTATTATGCGATTACTGTACCAGAGCATGTTTGCTTAAACAGTATAGTAATGACTTGCGCTGCACAACCCAATAGTTTTTATTTGCACAGGTCTACTGAGCAAGCGAGATTCTAACCTGTACACCGGCTCTTGTATTTACTGAAGGTGCAGCATTAGATATATAAGGGTTAAGTCTTCTTTGATCAAAATACAATTGGATATTCACTCTATTGCTAATGACATAGTCAATAGTTGGTCTGATACTCACTACACGCTGACCACCAGTAGCAAATGCATTTGCCTGATCTAATCTTGAGTTAGAATTGATATCATCTCTGATGCTAAAATCAAGCGAGAACGTGATATCATTTTCAAGTTTACCCGTTGGTTCTTTTTTGCCAAACTTAATACGGAAAGGAAGTGGGAACCCTCTTTTCCTCCAACGCATACCAAAAGTAACTTCGGTAGATCTCACTTCACTTAATTGAAAATCAACAAGACTCATACTTAGTTGTCGCGACTTTCTATATTCGAATCTACCTGATAATTGTCCGGTTGTTGAAAAATCTATACCAATCAATGGTGAGAACTGTTCTGAGATTAATAAGTTAGGGACAAGGAAATAAGGGACAAAATTTCCTGATATGGTGTCAACAAATGAAGGGAATCCATAGAGTAAAGTGTCCTGGAACAACAAGGCTGAGTTAAAGCTGTTCATGCTCAACGTAGAGTTGTAGCCATGTGAAATGGTAAAATTGGTGATGTACTTTTGTAAGCTCTCAATTCTACTTAATCCATTGTAGGTTAGTCTCCAATTTGGTTTAGGTAAATAGCCGCCAAACGGATTCGATTTTACTGAACCATCAGTTCCATTTTTCAACAATCCAACTGTATTGGGATCCTTTTTTGTGTATGCAGCTATAAATGCTGGTACCAAAACATCTTGTGCATATCTGCCATATCCTTTATAGAATCCATCCGATCCAACAGCTTGGCTATAAGGATTTTTTTCTCCAAGTCGCTTTGATAGAATTATCCTATTGTTTTCAAATGTCTTGAAAGTTTCACTGGTATTATTTGGATCAAATTTCCCAAATAATGTTTGGAAAGAAATATAGCTGATACTGAACCCTCCACCTGAGTAAGGATTTAAGGCATTGAATTCACCATTGCCGACTGTATCCTTGAATAAAGTAGAATAGTTTTTGGTTAAGCTCTTATCTAAATTTAAATCAATAATTAAATCACGTATTGGTTCAACTTGTGCTGTAATATTCAATTTTTGCTCATAGTTCTGTAAGAACAAATTATTAAGAATAGGGTCTTTTGTAATTAACCCTTTTTTGCCAACGTTGTTCAACCAGTCTTGGTTAGGTTGTTTACCCATTATAAAGTCTATGCCCGGAGCCATACTTCTCCAATTTTGTCCAAAGAACTTTGTGCTATCAATGTAACCAGGAAGGAAAGTATTACCTCCTTCATTGTATGTTACACCCACACGTTTTAGTGAGGTCAGAATCCTTAAGATTGCTTTTTCTGCATTGTTTAAAGTAATAACCCTTTGTTGTCTTTCTTCTTTGGCTAATCTTTTTTGTTCCTTCTTTGCTAATTTTTCTTCTTCCTTAGTAAGCTTCGCTTCAATCTGTTCTGCTGTTCCTTTTTTCTTCTTTGCTTGTTTTTTAGGAAGTCCCTTAAGTCCTGCTTGCGTTGAAGGATCTGATGGATTGATTTCGTCTATGGCTCTAAATAATTTTAGTTTGCTGTAGAGTTGGGTGAAGTTAAACTCAGCAGTTGCACCTGTTTGTCCACTGTTTTGTATTGTATTTCCTAAATTAATAGCCAATCTTGAAGCCCCTACCCAGTTATAAGTACTTCTATAAGCAATATTGAAGGTGGTCCAGTTTAGGAATGGAAAATTAGAAGTAGGGAAATTATAGGTAATATCTGCACTTTGGTTATAGATGGTATTTCTTCCTCCTTTAAGGAAATTCTTCATCAATGAATCTCTCTTCTCTTTATTGTCAATTCTTCCAAATGGTTCATCCACTCGTGAGTTGTTGATGGCCTTGAAATCAACATTCAGTGATCGGGTTAGATCCCATCTCATGTTGTAGTTCCTGTCAATCACAAAATATTTGTCATAGGTTTCCGGGATCTTAAACGGGCCACCTCCTACATTCCTCGGACGGAATGCACCAAATTGTCTTCGGGTATCCATCCTAATGCCAATCAATGATGGCATTGGATTGAAATTAATATTTCTGATAAAATCAAGCCAAGGAGTAGGTGATTTAATTATTTTTTTGAAGGGCTCAACATATTTAGCCTCTGATGAATAGTTATACCCGATGCCGCCTTGTGTTTTACTTACCTGATTGTTTTCAACTAAAGGATTGTGCTGTCTAGTTTCTGTAAATGAGTAACTGAAATCAAAATTCGAAATACTCCAAAGTCTAATTTTTTTATTGGCACGCTGATTGAATCTTACATTGGTAAAGTTGAATGTTTTTAGACCCACATAATCAACAGCATCATTTCTGATGGAGTCGCGTTCGTCTTTGAAAATACTCAGCTTCTCTTTTAAGGTAACATCTTTGTCGTACGGATCATATTCAGGAGTACTGATGGTTTGCGAAAGGTTAGCGAAGAATGGAATTTCCAAACCAATTTGCTTGGGTAATAATTTTCCGAGTTGCAAATTCGTTGAGATATCAAATTGCGTAAAGTCATCTCTAAATCTATCATTAACGCGTTGTTCTAATTGACCGAAACCAATGGTGTGAACGTTGGCCGACATAGAAACATTACCTAAATCCGCCAATTGAAGATTCATCTGGCCTACTGCTGCCCATCCACCCTCTTCGTCTAACCCAGAGAGTCTCAGCTCATTGATCCAGACTTCGGCATCTACGGCTCTTCCTCCTCCAGGATCTGCAGGATTTTCCAATCCAGCCAAAATACCTTTTACTTCACCCAGGTTTGGATTTCCTTTGATGGAGTAAATTACCCCATTTGCATTTTTCCTATAGATGGTAGTCGGATTGTTGGTATTAAGGTTTCTTTCGTTCTTCAAGAGAATCAACGCTGAAAGATCGATACTAAGTTCATTTTCTTCTGGCCAAATAATGCGTTCGTCTGTTGTGCCAAACGGAGTAACCTTTAGTGGATATTTGATTTCGTAGAAGTTATTAAGGTAGTCGTTACCTAAACGAATAATGGCATAAACCTCTCCATCTCTAACAGTGCTATAGCCCTTCAAGCTTTCTGCATGATAAAACATGGATAATTTCTTGTACTGTCTTAAATCATGGTTAAATGATTTGAACACAGCTCTTCCGTCGCCTTCTTTAAGGTTGATTACATTAATGCTTAAAGCTTGTTCATTTTGTAAGATATTGATACCGCCATTACTCAGTGTTTGCACACGCTCAATGCCCGGAGGAGTTCTATATGGTATAGGATCTCTTCTGTCATTTTCTTCGATGTTGACAGCTGATACAAAGAATTTTGTTGATGTGTTAGTCTGATCAATTTTCTTATAGAGTCCGGTTGTGTCAAGTTCATAAGCAAAACTTCTCCAGTTGTTTCTTACCAATTCAAGTTTTGCAAATCTTAAAACAACCGAATCTGAGAAGTCGGTCAGGAACATCCTAAAGAACCTAATCGATTTAAAATCAGGGATATCACCCACTTTACTGGTATAGTTAGCAATTGGTACTCTGAATTGATACCAGATTTGATTTTCTCTAGTGCCATCTGCAAGTGTAACACCAACAATTTTTCTATCCGCAATAAAATTTTGACCCACTTGCATACTAGGGTCACTGTTTGGCTTTAAATCGATTCTGTATTGGAAATATTCTTCAGCTTCATTTAGTGTATTGTCTCTGTTGAGATCTTCTCCATCTGGGTAAAGGGTGAATGCTGAAGCAAATGCATCTCCCGCTTTTGCGATAGGAGAATTACCTTGTGGGTTGTTGAAATTTTTATAACGGGATAAGATACCACTGTTGTTCTTGTCGAAAGATGGGTCACGGTAATATTTAAAATTATCTGAAGATGGATCAGTAGCAAGTTCCTGATAGGCTGGTGTACCCACTCCTAACCTTGCTGATATATCAGCAAGAAATTGTCGTCTGGTTGCAGCTTCCAAAGAATCTGTCAAGCCATCCAAGCCAACATCCTGAAATGGTCTGTCAGCAGGTTCGTTACTAAATCCTTGTGTAATCTGTACTGGATTTAGTGGAGTTTTCCCCCAGGTAGAATTTGCAGTTGCTGAAGGTATACTTGGTGTAGGTAATCCATTTTCATAGAATCTTCTTGAGTCTTTCAGAATATCTTCTGAAATATTGCCCAAGTTCAAATAAA
>JBDLUR010000022.1:0-4902 GCA_039805205.1 Bacteroidota bacterium | reverse complement strand
TACTACTTAACAGCGAACTCAAAGGAAGAATTCATAATCCAGGCTATTACTTATCGAGCGATGCGGATGAAGTGACAGCTAATCTTGATTTGGTGATGCTGACCAATGGCTGGAGAAGGTTCAATTGGCAAGAGATTAGTGCTGGAAAAGGCCCTTCACTCACCTATCTGCCAGAATCTGAATCCATGAAAATTAGAGGTCTGGTGTACGGACTAAAAAATGTAAGTGTAAATGAGTTATTGTTAAACATGGTATTGCAACAAAAAGACAGCAGTAAAAGCTTCCTCTTTCAACAAGTAACCAAAGAAGGCTACTTTGAAACAAGAGAACAAATGTTCTATGATACAGCTAAGCTTTTTTACA
The DNA here is from genome assembly GCA_039805205.1 of Bacteroidota bacterium. Taxonomy (GTDB): domain Bacteria; phylum Bacteroidota; class Bacteroidia; order Chitinophagales; family Chitinophagaceae; genus Pollutibacter. The sequence continues at coordinate 4,539 of JBDLUR010000022.1, read as the reverse complement.
GCTTTAACCAAAATCCAAAACTCAACGATATCACGCAGATCCAATTTGATAATGGGTTACTTAAACCCTCTTCAAAAATTATTGGCATCAATGAATTGGATAAAATTCAGATTTGGAATGATAGTATAGCCAAAGCAAGAATGGCCTACTTCTTAAAACTTCAGGAAGACTGGAAAACTAAATCGCAATACAAAACCCTTCAGGAAGTTATAATTAAATCGAGAGCCAAGCCCAAAGAAGACGCCCTAGATGAAAGGTATGCAAGCGGACTTTTCTCAGGGGGTGATGCACAAGTGTTAGATTTCATGAGTGATCCTGCTTCAATGGGCGGATTAGACCTATTTACTTATTTACAAGGAAGAGTTCCCGGATTAATGATCAGTCGCTCTGGTAGTCAGGTTAACCTGCTTTGGCGAGGGGCTAATCCAGAAATCTACCTCGACCAACAACTGGTCGGACCAGAATTTATACAATCTATGAACATCAGAGATATTGCTATCATCAAAATATTCAGACCTCCTTTCTTTGGCGGTATTGGCGGTGGAAGTGGTGGTGCAATTGCCATCTACACCAAGAAAGGTGGAGATGTAAGACAAACCGGTGATGGCAAAAACAATAAGGGTATGCTTTCAACACTTATACCTGGTTATACAAGATTCAAAGAGTTTTTTAATCCTCAGTATGATATACCAGGTGATAATCCTGATACAGATATCCGCACAACCCTCTTTTGGAGTCCGTATGTAATCACCAACAAAAAACATCCAAGATTTAAAATTCAATTCTTTAACAACGACTTCAGTAAAAAACTAAACATTGTATTAGAAGGTGTAAATACAGATGGTAAAATCACAAGAGTGGTTAAGGTGTTAGAATAAACTCCACTATCCTTTCTCATCTAAGGTGTTGATGCTCGTCATTGTACAAAGCGTTAAGGATGCACAAATTTGTCAAACAAATTCAAACAACAAAACGCTTTACCATGAAAAAGATTTCACTCACACTTATACTTGCTTTGCAATTATTGGGAGCAGCTGCTCAAGACAGGGACACTATTATCACATTACCAGAAGTCAGAATCACAACGGCAACCGCTATCACTACAGGCGTTTACAGTTCATTTAGAAGGGCTTTCCCAGACGCTGAAAACCTTCGATGGTATAAATATGATCGTGATTACCTTGCAAAGTTTTTCATGAAAGACATGGATCACAATGCTTTGTTCAGACAGAATGGAGTAATGAAATATGATATCAGCTACGGCTATGAAAAACATTTACCAGAAAAAATAAAAGACGATGTACTAAATGCTTATGATAATTATAAAATCATCAGAGCTATACATGTTAAAGCATATGAAAGAGATATTTGGATTGTAAAACTAGAAGGAGAAAAAAAATACCTAACTGTTAGATTGGAGGATGGAGAAATGGACGAAGTAGAATCTTTCTATAAAGCTGATTAACCAATTTCAAATCGATCAGCCCGTAAAAATCCAATAGGCAATGTGGTTGTGCCCTTCAAAGCGAGATCTGCCATGATTTCTCCAATAACTGAAACAAACTTAAACCCATGCCCACTAAATCCTCTTGCAAAACAAACCCTACCATCTGTACCCTTTAAACAATCAATTACAAAATGCTCGTCTTGTGAATTACTGTAAAGGCAGGTCTTGACACCAAGCACCTGTCCTTTTGCTTTTGGGATATAGGTATCAAGAAATGCTAAAAGAGGTTGGATATCCTCTGCGGAAATTGATCTATTCACTTCATCAGGATCAGTCTCTTCACCAGGATAATGATAGGCAAACTTAAATCCATTTGGATTTTTCAAGTCATTTATTGGTGCTATGGGAAATCCATAATAGGCACCAGGCTTATCCTTATCTACAACAAACCAACATGGGAAATTTGAACTTTGAAATAATGCTGATTCTTCAGGTTCGATCCACATCAGTGTTTGTCGAGTTATCTTCAACTGATCATTTATGGAAGGCATCAGCTTAGCCGACCATGGACCAGCAGTAACTATAATTTTCCGACAAGTATATTCACCTTTATCTGTTCGAACCACTACCCCATCTTGCATCACTTGCCAATCAATCACTTTCTCCTGTTGATGAATTACTGTTCCTAATTTCTTTGCTTGCTCTACATAAGTCAAAATGGTCTTTTCCGTCTCCACAAAACCAGCTTCAGGTTCATAGATCCACTCATAATCATCCGGAACTGAAAATAAAGGCAAGATGGGTAATTCATCTTGCTTAGCACAATCCATTAAGGGGATATTATACCTCTTAGCAGCATCTCGTATGTTTTCAATAATGGGATGACCTTGGGGAGCTGTATAAAACAAGCCAGTTTGATGGTAAAGCTTATTTCCTGATACACTTTCTATTTCTTGCCAATTTTGATAAGCCCTTTCCAATAAAGGGATATAATCGGGATGTTCAAAATAGGCTTTTCGAACAATCCTTGACTGACCGCTATGGGCACCTTTTTCATGAGCCAATTCAAATTGCTCAATACCCAATACACTTGCACCTGATTTAGCCAAATGGTAGCAGGTAGAAGAGCCCATTGACCCCACGCCGATTACGATATAGTCGAACTGATAATTCATGAAAACATCATCAAAATAAACAAACTTAGACTACAATATTTCTTATTTTCGAACGACATCAAAAATAATTTTTTGGAACAACAAGGACTCAAACGCACACTTACGCCATTTATGCTTTGGGGCTTGGGTGTAGGGTATGTGATCTCAGGCATGTACTTTGGGTGGAATCTTGGTTTGGAAAAAGGTGGAACCTGGGGTTTGGCAATCGCAACGCTATTCATTGTGCTGATGTATGCCTCTTTTACTTTCAGCTATGCTGAACTAGCCTGTGCTATTCCAAAAGCAGGTGGAGGGTTTGATTATGCCAACAGAGCTTTGGGAAAAAAATGGGGCTTTATTGCTGGCATTGCACAAATTATTGAATTCACTTTTGCACCTCCTGCTATTGCGTTTGCTATCGGCGCTTATTTTAATTTATTCCTACCCGAGATTCCCGTACTCTATATTTCAATCATCAGTTATATCATTTTCACTACTTTGAATATATCAGGTGTAAAAGCCGCCGCCTTATTTGAATTGGTCATTACCATTTTAGCAGTCGGCGAACTCCTCTTATTTGCAGGTTTAACACTACCTCATTTTGAAATGAGCAACATGCAACAAAATGCATTACCCAATGGTTGGCAAGGAATTTTTGCAGCTATCCCTTTTGCTATTTGGTTTTTCCTAGGCATTGAAGGTGTAGCCAATGTTGCTGAAGAAACCATCCGACCGCAAAAAACAATTTTGATTGGATTCGGCTCTGCCATCATCACGCTCACTATCTTATGTTTTCTTACTTTCTTCAGTTCAATTGGCGTAAGCGGTTGGGAGAAAATAGTATACAAAGCAGACGGCACTACTTCTGATTCGCCTTTGCCACTAGCCCTTGGTGAAATTTTTGGAAACAACAGTAGCCTTTACCACTTATTAATCACTATCGGCTTATTGGGATTGGTAGCGTCTTTTCATGGATTGATTTTAGCTGCAGGCAGAGCAACATTTGAATTTGGCAGGGTGGGTTATTTTCCAAAAGCATTAGAAAAAATTCATCCCAAATTCAAGACACCAGCAAATGCCTTGATCTTTAACATGGTAATTGGCATTGGTGCATTACTCTCAGAAAAAACAGCAGAGATCATCACTATATCGGTATTTGGTGCATTAACGCTTTATATCATTTCCATGCTTTCAGTTTTACAGCTTAGAAAAACTGAACCCAATTTAGAGCGACCATTTAAAGTCCCGCTTTACCCATCACTTCCAATTATCGCCCTAACAATTGCAGTGATATCCCTGCTGTCCATGATCTACTATAATCATTTGTTAGGTGGTATATATATTGTGATCATCATAATAAGCTTAGTGGTTTTCACCATAAAGGACAAACAAAAAAGTACATTAAATAATTCTTGATATGCAAACAAGAGAAATCATTCAATACGTAAAAAATCATCCATCAGGGAAGGTGAAAATTGCTATTGCTGATATCGATGGAATTCTAAGAGGTAAATATATATCTACCGACAAGTTTCTGAGTATAATTGAAAAAGGCACGAGCTTTTGTGATGTCATTATGGGATGGGATGCAGCAGATGTATTATATGATCGCGCTGAAATTACAGGATGGCATACCGGATATCCTGATAGTCCTGCTAGCATAGACTTGAAAACATTCAGAATGATTCCTTGGGAAAATGATCTTCCATTTTTCTTAGCAGAATTGAACGATGCTAAAAACAAACCTTCAGCAGTTTGTCCACGTCAATTACTCAAGAAGGTTGCGCAAGATGCTGCTGACATGGGCTTTACGCCTTTCATGTCTCAAGAATTTGAATGGTTCAATTTCGCAGAGACACCTCAATCTGCCAACGAGAAACAATTCAAAAATTTAGAGCCTCTAACACCTGGTATGTTTGGGTATTCTATTTTGAGAAC
>JBDLUR010000021.1:0-2505 GCA_039805205.1 Bacteroidota bacterium | reverse complement strand
CTTTCTTTTCTTTGTGTGAAGGCTTGCTTTTCAATTTCTGAAAGCTTCCTGCGAAGCAATGATATTTTTTCTCTAACAATACGACGGTCGGTTTCGATTTCTGATTCACCCGGACCTCTCGTGCCAATACCACCTCCTAAACGTTCAAGGTGTTTCCACATACCTCTTAGTCGCGGTAAAATATACTGATACTGCGCTAGCTCTACTTGGGCTTTGGCTTGTGCTGTTTTAGCACGACGTGCAAAAATATCCAGGATCAAATCACTTCGATCGATGGTTTTGATGTTGGTCGCCTTTTCAATATTTGAAATCTGCGCACCAGTAAGTTCATCATCAAAAATCAATACGCTGATATCTTTACCAGCAGCATAGTTTTTGATTTCTTCCAATTTCCCCTTTCCGATATAAGTCTTGGAATCAGGGTGTTGTAATTTCTGGATGAAAGTTCTTGCAGTGACTGCTCCTGCAGTTGTTGCAAGGAAAGCTAGTTCGTCGAGGTACTCATTGACCTGATGATCTTTCTGCTCTTTTAAAGCCACTCCAACAAGAATCGCTTTTTCTGAAGATTGGAAAAGATTTGATTTGTCTAACAAATAAAAATGTTTTTATAGTCCACTTATGGCAAGGCCAACAGAGAATGGCCTAACAACAGGACCTTGTCCTTCTTTGAAAAAGTCGGTTAAGGTATAAGAACCGAACGCACTTATATTGCCCCATCCAATTCTTCCAGTCAGTGCGAATCTTGTGGTATTCAAATAACGTCTATCCTTTTCTTTTGTGAAATATCCACCAGTACCTGTTGCATCAAGATCGATTTTTGATTTCACCTTTGCATCAATCATCGTACCTACTTTCACGCCTAAGGCAAACTTCCATCCTTTATTCATGTTTTGTGGATTGGTAGAATACCTTAGTTCTACAGGAGCCTCAACATAGCCAGTAGCAAGCTTGTGCTTTTTGTATTGAACTACAGTATCTCTTGTAAATGATGCACCATTTCTGTTGTTAAGATCGACAGTCATTTTATCGAAGAAAATATTGTCGGTGCCCACACCTGGTCCAACAGCCACACTCAAACGTGGATTGGTTTTAAAAGGGAAATCAAAAAGGAAATAGGCGTTGAAGGTCCTGTTGAAAGTCTTTGTTGTAATACTTGCAGGTTTACCCGCCCAACCTGCTAGACCAAATTGAAACATAAAATGGTCCGAAGCCCTTTTGGATAGGTCCATTTTGGTATAATCTACTTTAGGTTTAGGGGTTTTAGGGGTAACAACCTTCTCCGCTTTTGGAGATTTTACCTTTTTCCCAGTATTAGATGAGTCCGCTGTTTCTTGAGCGAAACCATTGATTGTCAGGGCAAGAAACAGAATTCCAACTATCTTTTTCATGATCTATTTTATGGTATCAAAAGTATTCTCAACGGGGTTAACGAAAGGTTAAGGTTGAGGTAGGCAAAGGTAAATCATTTAGGGGGAATGAAAGCAGTGCTAGCCGATGATTGTCCTGAACGTTAAGTTAATTCTAGGGCTTTGTACTATATTCGTTGGTGGAAGTCTATGTAGCCAATGTGATTGCGTTGTTCCTTTCATGACCAACAGGCTGCCATTTTCTAATTCAATATCTATTTTTAGTTGTGTTGTTTTGTGCTTGAAACAAAACTTTCGGTCGGCGCCAAAGCTGACAGAAGCAATTGCACCATCTTTTTTCAGTTCTTTTTCAGCATCAGTATGCCACCCCATCCCTTCTTGTCCGTTGTGGTAAAGATTCAGCAAACAAGAATTATAGGTTTCGCCAGACACTTCCTCAATTTTATCCTTTATCGCTTGTAAAGTGGGTGTCCAAGGTAATGCCGTTTTCTTCACATGAGAATAGGTGTAATCGAAGGGTTGATCACCATACCAAGCCACTTTTCTTTTTGTAATGATTTTTTTCCCGAACATCATTACTTCATCATGTTCCCAATCGATTTCATTGAAAAGTAATTGTTGATGTTCGTTTGAAATTGATGGTGTGAAAATTTTTCCATGGTAATGGACGATGCCATCATAGGGGAGTAGGTTGTCGTCTACGCTTGAAGCGTATTCTTCAAAAAGTGAGACTGACTTCACGGCTTTAATCGACTTATTGCTTCTTGCTCCCATTTGATGATTGCTGATTTTCTGTTGATCCCCCACATATAACCCCCAAGTTGTCCGTTTGTTTGCACAACACGGTGACATGGTATGAGAAAGGCAATAGGGTTTTTTCCAATAGCGGTGCCCACAGCCCTTGAAGCATTTGGCTGTCCAATTTGATTAGCAATATTTTTGTAGTTGGTCAATTGTCCAAAGGGAATTTGCAAAAGCGCTTTCCAGACTTTCAATTGAAAAGAACTCCCTTGTACTTGTACATTTAACTTAGGCCACTTGCTATCATCGGGGTGGAAGAAGTCTAAAATAGCATGATGAAGATCTTCAGCTTTTTCTTTAATGCTTGCACCAAGAAATCTTTTTGATAATGCTGCTA
>JBDLUR010000020.1:0-3107 GCA_039805205.1 Bacteroidota bacterium | reverse complement strand
ATTAAACTGTACTAAGTTCTTTACATGCATAGCTTGGGTTTGTATGCGGTACTTCATACGAAGGGGATGAATTATTTTTTCAATGTGTAAGTTCAAAGATCGCGTCGACTGTGAGCCGTTAAGTAATTCAGTCATCTTTGTATAAAGAGGATCTACCTCCACTGACATGAAATAATCTCCGATTACACGCTTAATCATAAACTGACCACCGAAAGTCAGACCCCTGTACAGGTCCATTGTTGAGAAATTAAGCTGACTATAGATTGATAATGGAAAAGACAAATCAGTAGGACTACTCATCAAAGTGGTTCCATTCAAATAAACTTCTCCTACATAGAACTTTCTAATTTCTGACCCTTGTCGCAATATGCCATAATTGAAACTGAACTGCTGAGTAGCTTTTTTTTTCCAAATAACAGCATGATCAAGATGATATATCACCTTAGTATTTCGATTGGCATTGATCCTATAGTTTACAACTCCTACCATCGACTGCATTTCAAGATTAAATTTCTTATTGATGGCATTTGTGAAATGAGTTGAAAAATAATTTTTCGAAACGGACAAGTCTACCACTTGAAGATGCTGCTTTGAATGAAGTGTTGATAAAGACGACCTCAACCAAAATTTCAAATTGATTTTTTTAAACTTGCTGAAATATCCAATACTAGTCCGCGCATTAGCACCAGAATGATTTATCAATTGATTCACTTTGTTTTTTAAACTATCATCATTCATAAAATCATCTCGGTGAAGCAACATGCCATATTTGTTAGTAGATCCATCAATAGCTGTTTCCCATATCCAAATATGATTTGATTTGAACTTCCAAGTATGGGCCATTGAAAAACTAAATCCATTTGAATGCAAGTTTGAATTAGATTGTATTTTATTAATAGCAGCCTGCTCTCTTTCCTCACTTGATTTCATTTTAACGATATCATGATAAAAGTTTAGCTGATACTTGGTTGTGCTTTTACCACCCTTATCTCTTTCCCATTCCATATTGCCGCTGGTCTCATCATATTGTCGTGTTGCTGCACTGACTGAATGTATCCGAATAGTCAGATCATCACCATATGAAAAAAGCTGATGTTGTTCTATTCGATTTGTCATGCATTGATTGGACTTTCTAAGATTAAACCTGATTTGAGTATATTCATTCACTTTCGTTGTACTTGCAAAAGCCATTCCCCAATCGCCGTTCTGATTGATATACCTGTTACTTAAATTTCCTACAAACGTATTTTGTAATACTAACGGCCATGAATGAAACATTACTTCCTGCTTTGCTTCGACAACAGCTTCTTCTAATAGTTTATTTTGTAAAGGATAAGAACCTAAGTCATTTGCATTGATAAGCAAAAACTGTTTCATCTTCTTGCGCAAGTGAATCAATTCGCTTTGAAATTCACCGCTTTTCCTAGGTGCATAGGCGGAAATTAGGTTAACCGTTGGCCTGCCGTAGTAACTTGGTTTTAAAACCAAATTGATGGCAAGGCCGTTATTGTCATGCATATTTTTCAGCAGTCGATTTTCATTATATTTTTCTAGTACTTGAATGGAATCAATCAACAATGACCTCAGGTTACGAGAAATCAACTGATAATTTTCAGCAGTGAGATCATCTCCATCAAGCATTAGTTTTTGAATTGGCTTACCATTGAAACTGATTCTTCCATTGGCGTCCACTTGAAAGCCCGGTACATTGCTCAACAATTGTTCCAACCGAATGGCGTCGGCTCTTTTATACCGATCGGCAGCAAAGACCAGGGTATCTCCTCTTCGTTTAGCCACCATAGCATTGCCTTTGATGTTAATCTCCGGCAAAGCAAGGTGACTTTTGGAAGGGATAGTATCATTGGATATTGGAAAACTTGAACATGAATTACAAAACAGCATTAAACCAAGAACAACACTAACCATGCCAGACATATTTAATCTATGTGTTCCCAAGAATGAAACTTTATAACCGACTTGTTCTGACAGCCTATACAGTCACTGTTGTTATTGAATGAGGCTTCAAGTCGTGCAAATAGTTTTTTGACAAATCCAGCAAATCCAGGAAACCCTTCAACTCCTCTTTGAATTTTTGATTCATAAAAAGATGCGTCAAAATCATATTCATCAGTCCGACTGATAAACTCCATTCGCCAATTGTCTTCATCGTCATATGCTTCAAGTATCAAACCAGGTAGTCCACCTAGTTTCCAAGGTCCATCGTTAATGGTGATCGTGGGTGCATACCAAGCCGTATAACCTCTGCCCTTAAACCTCGTCACTGCCTTCAGACATGGTATGCCCCCGATCATTTTATGTTCTTCAGTCGTTACCCATTCCATTGGGAATAACGTATCCGCAAAATAATGTGGTCGTTGATTGAGATCAGCAAACTCAAACAGTAATGAATTACTATCATGATCTTTGTAAACTGTAAAAAGACTATCACTCCTTAAATCAATATTATTATCCTGCAAAGAAGCATGATGCTGACCTTCCTCTTTCATGGTAAATAAAGATCTTTTATCATCGATAATTAATTTACCCCAATAAGGTCTGTAGTTTTCGCTTCTTCCAAAACTGCCATTAAATTTTCCCTGATAATAGAATGTTCCTTTTACTGCTTGTGCATTTGAGAAAAATGACTGAAAAACTAATACGAAAATAAATAACTGTTTCATTGCTAAAAATTGATGACGTAATACCCACGTCGTTGATTAATAAATAATAGCTCTTACTGTATTCATTGCTGCCTTCAAACAACCGACTGCTTGAATAGTAGCTTCATTGCATGTTGCTGCTGTAGTTGTACAACTCACTTCAGCTTCAATGGGACCTAAATCAAGTTTTCCTTTTAAGGTTACAGAACAATCTGCATCTGCCTTAGTCTCAGTATGAACAGTCACCTGCTTCACATTGCTGATTTGTTTTTTCACATGATTGAAATCGGGTTTCGCTAATCCCGCTGCATAAGTCATGCTGAAAGTCATCATCAGCATCATCGTCACTACACTTACTTTCTTCATACGTTTGGTTTTTTAAAGATGAATTGGATTGACAAGGGTATCACGTCATCCAGTTGTTAAACTGTGTTGTAAAACTACTTT
>JBDLUR010000019.1:0-4915 GCA_039805205.1 Bacteroidota bacterium | reverse complement strand
CAATCGTTATGAGTGGCATTAGGCCGACAGGCTTTTTGCATTTAGGTAATTATTTTGGGGCTATCAGAAATTACATAAGACTTCAAGAGGAGTATACCTGTTATTTTATGGTGGCTGACTTACATGCACTAACCACACATCCAGATACAAAAGAATTAAAAGAAAATGTGCATAGGGTTTTAGCAGAGAATATTGCTTGTGGCATCGATCCTAATAAAGCAGCACTGTATTGTCAAAGTCACGTTAGAGAGACATCAGAACTCTATTTGTACCTTAATATGCTGGCCTACTTGGGTGAGCTGGAAAAGACTACCACTTTTAAGGACAAAGCAAGAATGCAGCCAGATAACGTCAATGCGGGCTTACTCACTTATCCGGTTTTACAAGCCGCAGATATCATTTTGCACAGGGCAACTTGGGTTCCGGTAGGTAAAGACCAAGAGCAGCATTTGGAGATGGCAAGAAATTATGTAAAAAGATTTAACCACAGGTACGGTGAAGTATTTCCAGAGCCCATGGCCTATAATTTTGGAGAAGATTTAGTGAAGGTTCCTAGCTTAGATGGCGCTGGCAAAATGAGTAAAAGTGAGAACCAATTGGCCACTTTATACCTTGCCGATAGCGACGAATTGATTGCAAAAAAGGTTATGAAAGCTAAGACGGATGCTGGACCAACTGAGCCCGGAATGGTTAAGCCTGATTATATCGAGAATATTTTCCAATTGATGCAATTGGTTTGTGATCAATCAGTTATTGATCATTTTGAGTCTAATTACCAGAATTGTTCGATTCGTTATGGCGATTTGAAAAAGCAATTGGCAGAGGATATGGTGAAATTCATAGCCCCTATTAGAGAGAAGGCGGAAACAATCCGAAACGATAAAAAATATCTGAATGAGGTGATGGAATTGGGAGCTGAAAAAGCCAGAAAAAGTGCCGCAGCAACTATGGAAATGGTTAGGTCTGCAATGGGCTTAAATTACTAGTCCCTTTTTTATTTTGAAATTAATATGTACTTTGTCCGACCATCCGAATAAGTACCGGAATAAGTAAGTTATGGCGAAAGCAAAAAAACCAAAACATATTGCTATTGCAGGCAATATAGGTGCAGGTAAAACTACCCTCACCGAAATGTTGAGTAAACACTATAAGTGGATTCCCCAGTTTGAAGACGTGGATCAGAATCCTTATTTGTTTGATTTCTATGAAGACATGCCCAGGTGGAGTTTCAATCTTCAGATTTATTTTTTGAACAGCAGGTTAAATCAACTTTTGGAAATAAGTAGAGGGACTGAAACCATTATTCAAGACAGAACGATTTATGAAGATGCTTACATCTTTGCTCCAAATCTTCATGAGATGGGGTTGATGAGTAAGCGTGATTTCGATAATTATTTTGATTTCTTTCAGAACCTTAGGCAGATGGTGAAACCACCAGATCTTATGATTTATTTACAAGCTTCTGTTCCTACGTTGGTAGGTCAAATACAAAAGCGTGGTAGAGAGTACGAAGAAAATATAAGATTGGATTACCTCAAGCGATTGAACGAGTATTATAACAAGTGGATTGATGGATACAAAGAGGGCCCACTTTTAATTATCAATGTTGACAATACCAAGTTTGTAGAAAACGAAGAGCATCTTGGAGAAATAATAGCGAAAGTTGACGCTGAGTTATACGGTTTATTCTAGTCAACAAATACTTCAAAGTCTCCACCAACAGGGGCTTGGCGAATAGCAGCTGAAAGTTCAAGCAATTTCCATACTGCCGCTCTGCCAGTTGTTGTTAGGTCAAGTGAAAACTCATTGACATATAAATCAATGTGACTTCTCATCACTACTTCATCCATTTCTTGGGCATTTTCTGTCACAAAAGCAGGAAGTATTGCGTGATGTTCATAGGCATATGCCAGACTGCTGTTGATGATACGATTGATTTTTTTCAATAAATCACTGTTGTAACTCCTTCTTGCGACTATACCTCCAAGTGGAATAGGATGTCCTGTATTTTTTTCCCATATTTCACCTAAGTCAGCCCACTTGAACAATCCTTTTTCTTGATAGGTGAACCTGTTTTCATGGATGATGACACCTGCATCGACTGTTCCGTTCAATACTGCATCTTCAATTTCATGGAATGGCAGGAAAATCTTTTTTTGAATTTCAGGGTATGCCATTGAAAATAAAAGATGAGCGGTAGTATGGATACCAGGAAGGGCAACTGTCAATGATTCCAGATTGCTTGGTTCAATCGCATTTGCTGAAATAAAAAGCGGACCAACCCCTCTTCCCAAAGCTCCACCGGCATTGAGTACGCGATAATGAGGCAATACTTGTCCTAATACCCCATAGCTGATTTTAGTAATATCCAAGGTTCCGGTTCTTGCAAGTCGGTTCAATGTTTCTACATCCTCAAATTGGTAGGTGAATTCAAGTCCCTCTGTATCTATTTTGCCATTTAACATGGCATCAAAAATGAAGGTGTCGTTCGGGCAAGGCGATAATCCTATTGTTAGTTTCATTTGACTTTAAAGTTGTTCCAGTAAATGTTGGCATGCCTCAGTTGCAGATTGCAGTGCTTCTTTGATTTTCCAATGCTCTTTGTTCCGCTCTCCAATATAATTTGATATTCCTCTTATCTGCACAAAAGGGATAGATTGCATGATGCCTACATAATGAAATGCAGCACCTTCCATGCTTTCAATGGAGGCTGCATAAATAGTTTTGTATCTGGCAATTATGGTTTCATCAGTTGATATTAAATTATTGGTTACACCAATTGATTGTGATAATCCAGTTTTAGACATTAGTGCTTGATGTGGATTGATCAAAGCGCCTGATTTGTAGGGTGCTTCATTTGGGTCTGCTAAATTCAGTTGGAAGATATCTTTATAGGTTTGGTTTTCAACCACCCCCATCTCCGCAATCCATTCTTTTTCTATAGTTACCGCCATCCCCAAGGGTACCTGATTGTCAAAACAACCAGCAATTCCCATTTGAATCATGAGCTCATAGTCGTCTTTTTTCAAGAGCTCCATTAAGTGATAGACTGTTGAAACTGCGCCTATTCCCGTAACCGCATAATGAATGGTTGCTTTAGGAATAAAAGATATTTGCTTTTGCAAGAAGGTTAACTCCATGCTGGTTGCTGCAGTAATAAGCACTTTCATATTGCAAATTTCAGCATTTAAGCTGAAAAGATGAGGTTTATGCTTAAATGTATGCTTGTACATTTGATTTCACTGCTTAACTTTGCCGCCCATTATGCCAGTTTTTTATCTCACACGAAAAGAGCATTTTAACGCAGCTCATAAACTTTTCAATCCGCAATGGACAAAAGAAAAGAATGATGAGGTATTTGGTAAATGTGCTAATGAGAACTGGCATGGCCATAATTTTGAATTATTTGTCACTGTTAAAGGGGAAGTCAATCCTGATACAGGTTTTGTTATGGATGCCAAGTCATTAAGTAAAACCATAAAAGACAAGATTGTAGAGGTCTTAGATCATAAAAACCTCAATCTAGATGTTCCATTTATGGCCGGTAAATTATGTTCGATTGAGAACCTTACCTATGAAATTTGGCAGCAATTAACCCCCCATTTGCCACATGGCGTAAGCCTACATTGCATCAAACTGGTTGAAACTCCTCGTATCTTTGTAGAGTATTTCGGAGAATAATTCCCCGGTATTTTAAACAAAATACATTGTCTCTTGTTAATACAAGGAGAAATTCATCCATAATGAGTGAGAAGGTAGCAGTATATCGTCAGGAACATTTCAATGCGGCGCATCGTTTACACAATCCAGCTTGGTCAGCGGAGCAAAATAGCCGTGTTTTTGGCAAATGTAATCTTCCGCATTATCATGGGCATAACTATGAATTGATTGTTAAAGTAATTGGAGAGGTTGATCCTGCCACTGGATATGTAATGGATATGAAGGTCTTGTCGGATCTCATTTCAGAAAACGTTTTGGATCGGTTTGATCATAAAAACTTGAATGAAGATGTTGCAGAATTTAAAAATCTCAATCCGACTGCAGAAAATATTTCAATAGTAATTTTTAAAATCTTGAGGCCTTTAATTGATCAAACATTATCTCTTCAGATACGTTTATATGAAACACCACGAAATTTCGTGGAATATCCAACTCACATTTAAATTTATAAAGATGGCTTATATTAAGGTTGAGCAATTCGAGGATAAGATTACTTCAGGTTTAATTGAAAACTATAGAGAGAGTATAGCTTTGTTAGGAGAAGATCCAAATCGCGAAGGCTTATTGAAAACGCCTGAGCGTGTTGCGAAGTCGATGCAGTATCTCACGCAGGGTTATCAAATAGATCCAAAAGCTATATTAAATTCAGCCAAGTTTCATGAAGATGTGAGTGAGATGGTAATTGTTAAAGACATTGAATTGTTCAGTTTGTGTGAGCATCATATGTTACCATTTTTTGGAAAGGCACATGTGGCTTATATCCCCAATGGATATATAACTGGGTTAAGTAAAATTGCTCGCGTGGTCGATACTTATAGTAGAAGACTACAGGTGCAGGAAAGACTGACTACTCAAATTTTGAATGCCATAAAGGATACGCTAGATCCATTAGGAGTTGCAGTTGTTATCGAAGCTTCACATTTGTGTATGATGATGAGAGGTGTTCAAAAGCAGAATTCTGTAACAACAACGTCTGCATTTTTTGGTGAGTTTCAAAAGAATGAAACTAGAAGTGAGTTTATCCGACTGATAGGATCAAGATTGCACTAATTTTTAGATTGTAACTAATAGTAAGCCCGATTTATTTCGGGCTTTTCTTTTACTTTTGCACTCTCAAATTACTCTATGATCAAAGCGTATGTTTTTCCAGGTCAAGGTTCTCAGTTTCCAGGTATGGGTAAGAATCATTACGAGG
>JBDLUR010000018.1:0-9834 GCA_039805205.1 Bacteroidota bacterium | reverse complement strand
CTTGATATCAGCCTTACCAATTGGAATCAAGTATTCTTCTTCTGGCACTTCACCCTTATCACCGTACATCACCTCACTCTCCATGAAAACAACTGGATCGTCGTCTCTGATGGCACTCTTCAATAATCCTTTTGCATCATATGGGTTAGAAACAGAAATAACTTTTAAGCCTGGTATATTAGCATATAAACTTTCAAAAGCTGTTGAGTGCTGTGCACCAAGTTGTCCGGCTGAACCATTAGCTCCTCTAAACACAATCGGACAACCTACTTGTCCACCACTCATTGCAAGCATTTTAGAAGCTGTATTCAAAATCTGATCCAACGGCAAAACTGCAAAATTCCAAGTCATGTACTCTACAATTGGTCTTAAGCCGTTTTGTGCTGCACCCACGGCTACCGCAGTGAACCCAAGTTCAGCAATTGGTGTATCGATCACACGCTTAGGTCCAAACTCATCGAGCATACCCTGGCTCACCTTATAGGCACCATTGTATTCAGCAACTTCTTCACCCATGAGAAACACACGTTCATCTCTTCTCATCTCTTCCTGCATGGCTTCTCTAAGCGCCTCTCTAAAAGCAATGATTCTACCCATAAAAACAGATTTTGTGATGCAAAAGTATTGCATGGAAGGAAATGTGCAAAATAAAAACCCCGCACCTGCGGGGTTGATATGTTCAGGCGTTTTTTACACTTATCGGCTTCATAGTCTGGACGCCTGTCAGCTTTTCGTAGAACAGCAGAGCTGCTCAAGGATAATTGGATAAACGGATTTTCAGGTACTGGAACTGGATTTAGCTAAAAAACATAGCTATTATCACTATAGCTTGATAGCACTGTAAACCTATGAAAGGTTCAATCCAAAGAAAAACTTTGAAGGCCTGAATTTAAAAGATTAAGTATTTCTGCTGAATAGCCTTAACGGGGCACACGCAATACCATGGCTGAAGCTCCTCCTCCACCATTGCATATACCAGCAGCACCATAAGTAAGGTTGTTTTCTCGCATGGCATGAATGAGGCTAACTACTATCCTAGCGCCGCTGCAGCCCAATGGGTGACCAAGAGAAACAGCGCCACCATGGATATTTAATTGCCCATGATTAATGCCCATTCTTTTTGCATTTTCGATGGAGACCACCGAAAAGGCTTCATTGATTTCCCAAAGTTCAATTTGTTCGCTTGTTAAACCCGCTTTTTCAATAGCCTTGGGAAGAGCCAAAGCTGGACTTGTAGTAAACCAAATGGGCTCTTGTTCTGCATCTGCATAGCCTATAATAACAGCAATCGGTTTCAACCCTAATGCCTCTGCTTTTTCTTTGGACATGAGCACCAGTGCAGCAGCACCATCATTCATGGTACTGGCATTTGCCGCAGTGACCGTGCCCTCTTTTTTGAATGCCGGTTGAAGTGTTGGTATTTTATCAAAGTTGACCGCCCATGGTTCTTCATCTTTATCCATGATAACAGCAGGACCTTTTTTTTGATTGATTGTAATGGGAATCACTTCCTCATTAAACGAACCTTTTCCCCAGGCAGTTTGTGCTCTTTTATATGCTTCAATTGCATATTCATCTTGCTCCTCTCTGGAAATATTACATGTTGTTGCACAATGTTCAGCAGCTAGACCCATGGCTTGTTTGTCATATGGATCAGTAAGCCCATCCTTTGCCAATCCATCAATGATATTTCTATCTCCATACTTAGCGCCCCAACGAAGCGTATCTACGTAATAGGGTACATTAGACATGCTTTCCATACCGCCAGCTACAACACAATCTGCATCCCCCATTACAATACTTTGAACCCCCATCGCTATCGCCTTCATACCACTAGCACAAACTTTATTGACGGTTGTACAAATTGTACTATCATGCAAACCTGCAGCCAATGCAGCCTGACGAGCAGGTGCTTGTCCTAAATTAGCCGACAATACATTACCCATAATAACTTCTTGAACTAACGCTTTTTCTACTGCTGCTTTTTTTACCGCTTCTGTAATTGCAAAACCGCCCAAATCCGTTGCAGAAAAACTTGCTAAAGCGCCACCAAACTTACCAATAGGCGTTCGTACTGCAGATAATACATAAACTTCTTTCATAACCTAGTTTTTATACAAAATAGTTGCACTGTATGGTTTCAAAATGATATTATTTTGAATAGTATTCGTATTCAATTTAGAAGCCTGCATTGTGTTATTTGAAACATATACTTTCCAAGAGCCATCCCCAATATTCAATTGTTTTACCTCAGCAGAACCATTGTACATCACTCTGATTTTTTTCCATGCATCATCCACTGCTGCGCCATTGATTTCATATGCCACCACTCCTTTGGGTGTTTGTTCATCAAAGCGAATGTGTCCCGCTATTTGAGCTTGGGTCTGCATACGAAATGCAGGATGATCTTTTCGCATTTTAACCAATCCTTTTACATACTCATAAACATCATTGTATTGTGCTTTATCATTCCAATTGATTGCATTTATACTGTCACCAGCATTGAATGAATTTTCAACTCCTCTTTTTGTTCTCAAGATTTCAGTACCGGCATGCAAGAAAGTTACTCCTTGAGATGTAAGTACAATGGAAAGAGACAATAAATGCATTTGCTTTCTTGTTTCAAATGCATCAGCAGCATTTGATATCATCAGCTTATCCCATAATACATGGTTATCATGACACTCGCAATAAGACACTACTTGTCCGGGTTCTTTTGCATACGGAGATTTAGAGTAATTCACTTTGCTGAACGCAATCTGTGGATGATCACAAGCTGCAACAACACCAAACTTAATACTCTCTTCCATCCCCTGTTTACCAGATGCAAAACCTCTATCAGCATGATCAAATACACTTCCTTTGATCCCGTCACGCAAGTCATCACTGAATACTGCGATCTTATCCAACTTGTGTGCATTTTGTTTCAATGCACGTAATGAATCAGGTAATGGAGAACTACCTGCAGTCCATCCCTCTCCGTACAATAAAATATCCGGTTTGAATGCATGAAGCTCTTTTGAAATCATGTTCATGGTTTCAATATCATGGATGCCCATCAAATCAAAACGAAAACCATCCACATGGTATTCTTGTACCCAATATTTCAAAGACTCGAGCATAAACTTTCTCATCATGGGTCTTTCACTGGCTGTCTCATTACCACAGGCCGATGCATTAGAAAAACCACCAGTAGTATTTTGACGATAATAATACCCCGGCACCAATTGATTGAAATATGAATTTTCTGTCAGCATAGTATGGTTATACACCACATCCATTACTACCCTCATCCCTTTTTTATGCATCGCTTGTATTAGCGTTTTAAATTCTTTTATTCTGGTAACACCATCAGCTGGATTAGTAGAATAAGATCCTTCTGGTACATTGTAATTCAAAGGATCGTAGCCCCAATTGTATTGAAGACTATCTGGCTTGCTTTCTACCACACTGTAAAAATCATACGATGGTAGCAGATGCACATGTGTAACACCTAAATCGGCTATGTGATCTATACCTGTCTTTACTTTTTTATCATTGACAATACCTGATTCTGTCAGCCCAATAAATTTACCTTTATTGCTTACTCCAGATGAAGGGTGGATTGTAGCATCTCTAACATGTAATTCATATACTACTGCATCGACTGGCATTCCACCTATACCTTCTTGCATATTTTTTCTTTTGGAAAAAACAGGCGACTTATCGCTTTGCCAACCTATTGGATTGGTTTCTTTCAAATCGACAACCACAGCACGTTTGCCGTCTGTGCCGACTGCCTTTGCATAGGGATCCGGGACTTCCGCCAACCACTTGTTATTGACCAAAACTTGAAAAACATAATATTGACCTTTGAGATCTTTATTGATGGTAATGGACCATGTTCCATTTTCTGACTTCGACATTGGAACACGCTCTATTTGATCCTTTCCCAAAGGCGAGGAATAAAAAATGATGCTTGCTGCATCAGCAGTCGGACTCCATATTTTAAAACTGGATTGATCTGGCGAATACGTCAAACCCAAATCATCACCATGATAAACAGGATAGATTTTTGTATCGAGAAATTGTCCGTAACCCTGATGGACATTCAACATCATAAATAACAGGAATAAACTGCTAATTGAATTTCGCATAAAAATGGATATGAATTAAACTTATTTATTCAGTTTCCGGAGCAAGTGACCAGTGCTCTGGCGAACGCCACAAACCTGACAACAACAACTCACGCATGAAGAAAAACTCTTTGGGCAACTTATCATACATCACCGAAAATAATTCTTCGTGTGCGAGCACTTCTTTTTTCCAGGCCTCACGATCCACATCCATTACAGCATCATAATCTTCTAAGGAATAATTAAGACTTCCCCAATCAATGTCTTCGTACCTAGGTACCCAACCAATTGGGCTTTCTATTGAAACCACTTCACCATATACACGCTGCACCACCCATTTCAACATGCGCATGTTATCGCCAAAACCAGGCCAACTAAAATCACCGTTCTCATCTTTTCTGAACCAGTTTACTCCAAAAATTCTTGGAGGGTTAGGGATATTGCGTCCTAACTGCAACCAATGATTGAAATAATCTGCCATGTGGTAACCACAGAAAGGCAACATAGCAAATGGATCTCTTCTCACTTTTCCTATTTCACCAAATGCAGCAGCTGTTGTTTCTGAACCCATTGTTGCCGCTAAGTATACGCCAAAATTCCAGTTAAATGCTTGGTACAAGAGTGGAATTGTATTGCTTCTTCTGCCACCAAAAATAAAGGCGCTGATAGGAACTCCTTCTGGATTTTCCCAATTCGGATCTATACTCGGACATTGATGCGCAGGAGCTGTAAATCTTGCATTGGGATGAGCTACCGTTTTACCAGATGCTGGATCATGCAATTCTCCTCTCCAGTTGTATATTTTTTTAGGCACCTCTTTTGTAAGACCTTCCCACCAAACATCACCATCCGGAGTAACACCAACATTGGTAAATATACTGTTCCTGGATAATGCTGCTATTGCATTGGGATTTGTTTTTGCATTGGTACCAGGAGCTACACCAAAATATCCGTATTCTGGATTGATGGCATATAATTTTCCATCTTTACCTGGCTTGATCCAAGCAATATCATCTCCTACTGTTGTTACTTTCCATCCCTTCATTTCAGCAGGAGGAATCAACATTGCAAAATTGGTCTTGCCGCAAGCACTTGGAAATGCTGCAGCTACATAGGTTTTTCTTCCTTGTGGATCTTCAACACCCAAGATCAACATATGCTCTGCTAACCATCCTTCCTCTTTGGCCATGACTGATGCAATGCGAAGCGCAAAACATTTTTTACCCAATAAGGCATTCCCTCCATAACCGGAACCATAAGATGCTATGGCCCTGTCTTCAGGATAATGAACAATGTATTTGGTAGTTGGATTGCAAGGCCATGGAACATCTTGCTGACCTTCCTCTAATGGAGCACCAAGAGAATGCAAACATTTAATATACTCTCCGTCATCCTTTAATTTTTCCAAGACCGCATTTCCCATGCGCGTCATGATGCGCGTATTCACCACTACATAGGCCGAATCTGTAATTTGAATACCAAACTTTGAAATAGGAGAATCTATAGGACCCATGCAAAAGGGAATAACGTACATAGTACGACCGTTCATTGATCCCTTAAACAAGGACTTCATTTTAACCTTCATTTCTTTTGGATCAACCCAGTTATTGGTTGGACCTGCATCTTCTTTTCTCCTACTGCAAATAAATGTTTTGTCCTCTACCCTGGCCACATCACTTGGATCAGAATTACACGCATAACTGTTGGGCCATCTCTCTTGATTTAGTTTTTTAAAGGTGCCATTCTCCACTAACAAGGCACACAAACGATCATACTCATCCTGAGAACCATCACACCATTGAATATCTTTTGGCTGGCAGACATCTGCCATTTCCTTTACAAAATTGATAATATCATCATGCTTCAAAAAACTGGGGGGCAAGCTAATCATGAGGAATGATTTTTGTTTAAAAAGAAAGGACAAAGGTAACTATTTATGGCTTCCTCAAATCCGCCTTCAGATGATAAAATTGCTTAACTTCCATTGTACTTTCGAAGCTTGTCATATGTCAAAAAATAGAATCTATATTTTTTCAATTCTACTTATCAGCGTTCTTGCTATTTCGTATTTTTTCTTTGACGCAAATACAAATAACAGTGAAGTAATACCCGATACAGTTGATTTTAATTTTCATGTAAGACCTATCTTATCCGATCGGTGTTTTAAATGCCATGGACCTGATGCCAACAAACGAGAAGCAGATCTTAGATTAGATACAGAAGCGGGTGCCTTTGCTGCATTGAAAGACAATCCAAGAGCACATGTAATTGTAGCAGGCGATCCACTCAAATCAGAATTATATCAAAGACTTATAAGTTCAGATACATCAGTCTTGATGCCTCCGCCATCCTCTAATCTTTCACTCACCAAAACTGAAATTGAAATCATTAGAAAATGGATTGAACAAGGTGCTGTCTACAAAAAACATTGGTCATTCATTGCTCCTGTAAAACCAACTATTCCTGAAGTAGATGAAGATCTTCGTCCCAATAACCCCATCGATAACTTTGTTTTTGAAAAAATGAAATCTGCGGGACTCTCTCCTAATGAAGAAGCCAATAAAGAAGCTTTATTGAAGAGGGTTGCAATGGATATAACCGGACTCCCTCCTTCCATTGAATTGCAAAATAAATTCCTGAATGATCCATCACCCAATGCCTATGAAAAAGTTGTTGATGAATTACTAAAGGATAAACATTACGGAGAAAAAATGGCGATATCATGGATGGATGTTGCGAGGTATGCAGATAGTCATGGTTACCAAGACGATGGCTACCGCACCATGTGGCCCTGGAGAGATTGGGTGATACATGCATTCAACAAAAACTATCCTTTCTCCACTTTCTTAACTTGGCAATTGGCTGGCGATTTACTTCCTAATCCAACGAAAGAACAATTATTAGCGACTGGCTTTAACAGAAACCATAAGATTACTCAAGAAGGTGGTGTAATAGATGAAGAATACAGAATTGAATACGTTACCGACAGAACGAATACAGTCGGTAAAGCCTTTATGGCAATTACACTCGAGTGTTCAAAATGCCACGATCACAAATATGATCCTGTTTCGCAAAAAGACTACTACTCCATGTTTGCCTTTTTTGATAAAGTACCTGAAAAAGGATTAGTAGGAGATATTCAATTGGCATCACCTGGTGATCCACCCAACATGAAAATCAGTACAGCTGATGTGAATTCAGTCCTCAACTTCATCAACAAAAAAGAGGAATCAGATGTAACTGTAATGATCATGAAGGATAGTGTCAACATCAGACCTACCCGAGTTTTAAAAAGAGGTGTATATGATCAACCTGCTGATACAGTCGATATGGCCACTCCAGCTGCTATCCTTCCCTTCACAGCAAAATATGAAAAGAACAGATTGGGCTTGGCCAAGTGGATGGTAGCTTCTGAAAACCCACTCACCGCTAGAGTATTTGTCAATAGAATTTGGAGCGAATTTTTTGGAAGAGGTTTGGTTAAAACCATAGGCGACTTCGGCATGCAAGGAGAACTCCCCACACATCCAGAGCTACTCGATTGGCTTGCAGTAGATTTTCGTGAAAACAATTGGAACATCAAGCGATTGGTGAAACTGATTGTAACATCAGCAACCTACAAACAATCAGCTGTAAGAACAACACAAAAACTACAGGTTGATCCAGAAAATAAATACTACAGTTATTTTCCAAGATTAAGACTGACAGCAGAACTACAAAGAGATCTAATTCTTTCTGCTTCAGGTATTTTAAATCCAGAAATAGGCGGTCCAAGTGTGAAGCCCTATCAACCCAAAGGTGTTTGGGAATCCACCACTTCTGGCAGAGGTGAACTCGCTAGATATGTACAAGACAATGGTGATAAACTCTACAGAAGAGGCTTGTATAATTTCATCAAACGGACTGCACCTCCTCCGGCCCTCTTGATTATGGATGCGAGTAATAGAGATCAATGTGAAGTAAATCGATTAAGAACAAACACTCCACTTCAAGCACTTGTATTGATGAATGATCCTCAAATGTTAGAAGCTGCTCGTGTACTTGCTCAAATTACAGCCAACGAAAAATTATCGTCAGCTGAAAAACTTGAAAAAACATTCCGACGTATTCTATGCAGAATGCCAAGTGAAAAAGAAAAGAAAATGTTGATGGCCTATTTTGAAAAAGAAAAAATACGATTCGAAAAAAACAAAGAAAAAGCAACTGAATTTTTAAAGGCTGGCGAATATCCGCAAATCAAAACAAAAGATCTTGCTGAAACAGCTGCATTGATGCAGGTTAATCAAATGCTATTTAATCTTGACGAAACAACTGTAAAATAAGAAGATGGATAACCACGAAAAACAATTTCGGTTAAATGTAACCAGAAGACATTTTCTGACCAAAGCCGGACTCGGTATAGGCAGTGCTGCATTGGGTACCCTGCTTTTCAAAGACCAATTGTTTGGAACAAATGATGCAGCAAGTGTTCCATTAGGAATTGCTCAATTTGCACCTAAAGCCAAACGCATCATTTATTTATTTCAAAATGGTGCACCATCGCAGTTGGAAACTTTCGATTACAAACCACTCCTCAACAAAATGCATGGAGAGGAGCTTCCTGAGTCGATCAGAAAAGGTCAGCGTTTAACCGGCATGACATCCAATCAGGAAAGTTTCCCATTGGTTGGTTCAACTTTCAATTTTGCACAACACGGACAATCAGGTGCTTGGGTTTCTGAATTGTTTCCTCATATGGCTTCCATCGTAGATGAAATGTGCATTATCAAAAGCATGCATACTGAAGCCATCAACCATGATCCTGCACTCACCTTCTTTCAAACAGGTGCTCAACAAGGTAACCGCCCAAGTATGGGTGCTTGGATGAGTTATGGACTTGGTAGTGAAAATGCGAACCTCCCTTCATTCACTGTGCTACTCTCTAGAGGAAGAGGAAACGGACAAGGCGTGTATTCTAAACTTTGGACAAACGGTTTTCTTGATAGTGTTCATCAAGGTGTTGTATTCAGCAGCGGAGAAGATCCTGTACTGTATTTAAAAAATCCAGAGGGACATGATAAGGAAAGCAGAAGAGCCATGCTTGATGAATTATCACAATTCAATACTGAAGCTTTTAATAATTTCGGAGACCCTGAAATCAATACCAGGATTCAGCAATATGAAATGTCATACAGGATGCAGAGTGCTGTTCCTGAACTGACTGACCTGAGCAAAGAATCAGACAACACCATCAAGTTATACGGACCAGATTGTTTGGTTCCTGGTACGTATGCAGCCAACTGCCTTCTTGCCAGAAAGCTTTCTGAATCTGGCGTGAGGTTTGTCCAGTTGTACCACCAAGGATGGGACACACACGGCAACCTAGCTAATGATATGCGCATGCAAGCAGAAGATGTTGATCGTGCATCAGCAGGTTTGATTAAAGACCTTAAGCAAAGAGGACTCCTTGATGAAACACTTGTAATCTGGGGTGGTGAATTTGGAAGAACAAATTATTGTCAGGGTAAAATTGATGCAATTAACTATGGCCGAGACCACCATCCAAAATGTTTCAGCATCTGGATGGCAGGAGGAGGTGTAAGGCCAGGAAAAGTATACGGCGAAACAGATGAATTTGGTTACAACATCACCAAAGACCCTGTGAGTGTAAATGATTTTCATGCAACCGTTTTACACCTCATGGGAATTAACCATGAGCAATTGACTTACAAACATCTTG
>JBDLUR010000017.1:0-3888 GCA_039805205.1 Bacteroidota bacterium | reverse complement strand
GTATCAACCGATTGGTGCACTTCGCTTAATGAAACACGATCATCTCTTTTTAGCATCATAACTGATGAATATGTTTTTTGCTAGTTGCTGACTAATATTCGTTTTGTGTTTACCGTCAATCATGATCTCTATTGAATCATCAAATTCGAACCTTTGTTCGACTATAATTTGAGAACCAAGTTTAATTTGCTGGTGACTGATTAACTCCATTATTTTTTTAGATGCACTTGCAATTCTACAAACTCTTCCCTTTGTCTTAACTTTCATTGTAGAAAGTAAAACATAATCTTCTAATGTAATTTTCCCATTTAAATCAGGTATAGGATCTCCATGTGGATCAAATTTAGGTGAACCTAAATAGGCATCTAGCTTGTCAATCAGTTTTTTACTGCTTACGTGTTCTAAAACTTCTGCCAATTCATGAATTTCATGAAGGTTGAATTTCAATTTTTCTGACAAAAAGTATTCCCAAATTCGATGTCTTCTTATGACTCCAAGTGCTATCTTATTGCCTTCGGCAGTTAGTTTGAATCCGTAGTAGGGCTGATAGTCGAGTAATTTCTTGGCTTTCAACTTTTTCAGCATGTCAGTTATTGAAGCCGGTTTCGTTTTCATGACCTGGGCCAACTGAACGGTATTGACCCTATCCACCTCTTCTTGTAAATGGAATATGGCTTTTATGTAGTTCTCTTCCGAGACTGAATATTTATTGACGTCTAACATATAATTTAGACAAATCTAAATTTAATTTTTTTAATGAGCAAGTTCTCGAGTTGAAAACTAACCATATCTGCACTCTTTGCTCGTATTTTTAAGTA
Source organism: Bacteroidota bacterium (assembly GCA_039805205.1). Classification (GTDB taxonomy): domain Bacteria; phylum Bacteroidota; class Bacteroidia; order Chitinophagales; family Chitinophagaceae; genus Pollutibacter. The sequence continues at coordinate 3,070 of JBDLUR010000017.1, read as the reverse complement.
TTTTAGTCCAAAATTTTCTGAAATGCGCCTGCTAACTTTAGCCCTTTTGACCGTTTTATTTTCTTGTACAGAAAAGCCCAAGGAACATGCTTATGTTGATAGCAATTGGGTAGATTTATCTTACGCATACGATAGCACAACGCTTTACTGGCCCAATAATGCTACTGGATTTGAGCATAAAACTGATGCACTAGGGGTTACACCTGGAGGTTATTTTTATTCTTCTTACTCCATTATGACCCCAGAACATGGCGGAACACATTTGGATGCGCCTGTGCATTTTGCAGAAAAGGGACTTTCATTGGATGAGTTGCCTTTAGAGAATCTTACTGGTAATGCTGTTGTTATTGATGTTTCTGCTAATGCTCTTAAGAATCGTGATTATCAAATTACCATAGCCGACATTGAAGCTTGGGAATTAGAGCATGGAGAGCTAAAGCCTAACACAATCATCTTATTTAAAACTGGCTATGGTCAGTTTTATCCTGATAGAGAGAAATACTTCGGGACTGCCAAAAAAGGGGTTGAAGCCATTCCAGAACTCCATTTTCCGGGTATTCATCCAGAAACAACACAATTCTTAGTTGAAAAGCGAAATATAAAAGCATTAGGAATAGATACTCCAAGTATTGACTATGGTCAGTCAAAGGATTTTAAAACCCACCAGATTCTTTTAGGTGCAAATAGACCCGGATTTGAAAATGTAGCTGCACTGGACAAGTTGCCACCAACAGGATTATACGTTGTTGCCTTACCCATGAAAATTGGAAAAGGTAGTGGTGGCCCATTGCGCATCATCGCGCAAGTGCCTATTGACTAAAGATTAAACCAATAGGTTGCTTTCAATACTAAGGCACTTCCTCTGGAACGATAGGTGTCTGCGTAATAGTTATCAGTATATACAATGAATAGGTCAGATGCTGGAGCAAACCTCCATTGAAACCTGATATTTGTGTTGATGTTGTTGATTTGGTTGTTGTATTGTACTAAGGCAGATAAAAACAGAGAGCGGGTAAATGTAAGATCTACTTTCGGGCCAATTAAAATCAAGTCTACGCTTTTATAGGGACTAGGAAATTTCAGTTTGTTATAGGAGAATACTGTTGAAATACTTCCATAGGGCTGTATTCTATAACTAATATCTGCATCTAGGTTGATTCTTGTTCCATTAAAATACTCGCCTGATCTTGTTGAAAATCGCCCAAACAATTTTTTTCTTTGATCAGTAACTACACTAACTATCATCGAGTAATAAACAAACTCATCATTTGCTTTTAACTTTTCACCACCAGTATTGGTAGGGTCAAAATCTTCAGTCAGTTTTGTATAATCTCTTCTGAAACGGAATAGAAGTTGAGTGAAATTTTTATACAATACATTGTACATTAAATTCAAATCATAGTCAGTCATTCCTCTTTCTGGGAAATGAGTGAAGTCATAATCAACCATTGGTCCATGTCTGTTGATTTTTCCTGATGATGGATAATACTTCAATTGAGCATCACCTGCAAGTCTAGTAAAACCTGCTCTTCTCAGATAGCCTACCTCAGGGTTAAAATTTTCACCTATGTATTGTAGTCGTTGTCTTGTTTCAAATTTTCTTGTATTATAAATGATATTTGTTCCAAACGAAGCATTGTCTTTGGTCTTGAAGGGGTCAAATGATTGCATGTAAAATACTTTGCCATTTACAGCATTATTCTTTGAAGCGATATTGTATTCAATTCCACCCACTCTATTAAAATCTTTAGTTCCAACAACATCCTTGTTGGTAAATATTACTCCTAAGCTTGATCTGTGAAAGAGTTTTTGCTGCAGGGCTATAACTGAAAAATTATTGGCAGGTTCGTTAATAGAATCTATAGCTCCAGTTCTCATCTGCAAAACCCCAATTCTTAAATCATCATGTACTTTACCACTTAGCCTTAGGCCTGCATCAATTTTATTTTGAATATTCTGACCAGTATTAGGGTCTCTTGTAACACCAATTCTTCTTGAAAAAAACGGTCTAGCACCATCTGTTCCAAAGTTGGCGAATAGATCGCCATTCTCTAAAAAGAACTGACGTTTTTCCGGAAATAGAATTTCAAAGCGATCAAGATTGGTCACTTGGTTATCTACCTCTACTTGCGAGAAGTCGGGGTTGAATGTAAGGTCAACATTCAGCGAAGAACCAATACCGATTTTTGCGTCCCCACCAAATCCAAGGTTTGTTTTGCTGTTAAACTTATTCTGATTGTTGAATTGAGGGGTTCGTGATAGTCCGGGTGATACATAAGGAATCAAAGAAATATTAGGACCCTTCCTAACAATAGGTGTTTCAAATTCTAGTGGCTTGGAAAATGCCAGTGAAATCATAGCATACTGGTTGGGGATTCTTGCCCAACCCGATCTTTCTCCGTTATGAGAGTCCAATCTGTAAAAATTGATGAGCCATTGCTTTGCACCATTTCTAAATCTTAGGGTGACCAAAGGGATAGCCATTTCCATGGTCCAATAGTCTTCATGAATCTTTGCTTCACTATACCATTTATTGTCCCACGACAAACTGAGATCTTCACTCACCACACCGCCATTAACCACCAATCCTTCTCTTTGAACGCCAAATGGATTGATGCCAAATGAAAAGGAATTCAATCGGTCCATGAAAGGATCTATACTAATTACAATGGCATCATTTGCCTCACCTCTGAAATCTCTTTTCAAAGAAGGTGTAACATAATTCTGATGCTTTTCGGAATTGTAAAAGGTGCCTGCAAAGTAGATGAACTTGTCATCGTAGGTAACCATTACTTCCGATCTTGCTGCTGATAACATAGTATCATTGGGAAAATTCTGCACGAAATGAGTGGCTTTTTGTGAATGTTGCCAAACCTCTTCGGTGAGATTTCCATCAATTTTAATGTGTCCAGTATTTTTTTTTGCAAAATAGGCCGTATCAAGTTTGCCTTCCATTTCACCTAAAGATTGACCCTTGGTAGGTAAGTATGCAATACATAAAAATGTGAAAATCAATAAACTGAATCTCGTCATGGTTATTTCAAATTTAAGCAAACGGAATATTTTTTAT
>JBDLUR010000016.1:0-2690 GCA_039805205.1 Bacteroidota bacterium | reverse complement strand
TAAGGTCTTCTTGACGACTTACAATGGTCTGTAAATTGTTGATGATTTGAGTACCCACTACAATTGGATCAATACCAGTCCATGGAGTAGAACCATGGGTCTGTTTTCCTTTTACTTTAATAGTGAACCAATCAGATGAAGCCATCATCGATCCGCTGATGTATTTAATTTGACCGATTTCTAAGCCTGATGAAATATGTAATCCAAATACTGCATCTACCTTAGGATTGTCCATCACACCTTCTTTGATCATCAATGGTGCACCGCCTTCTTCGTTACCGGGAGGGCCTTCCTCAGCTGGTTGGAAAAAGAATTTAATGGTACCTGCTATGTCTTTTTTCATGGAGGCTAAAACTTCAGCAGTCCCCATCAAGATAGAAGTATGTGTATCATGTCCGCAGGCATGCATTACGTTTACTGGGGTTCCCATATAGTCGGCAGTGACTGTTGATTTATAAGGAACATCAACTCTTTCCTTTACAGGTAGCGCATCAATATCTGCACGAAGTGCAATAACTGGTCCGGGTTTACCACCTTTTAAAACACCCATTACACCAGTTTTAGCCAATTTGGTCACTTCAATACCTAATTTAGATAGGTGCGCAGCTATGTATTCTTGGGTTTTAAATTCACGGTTACCCAGTTCAGGATTTTGATGGATATGACGTCTCCATTCTACCAATTTTGGAGCAATGGCAGTCGATTTTGCATCAATAGCTGCACTATAAGGCGATTGAGCCGACGCGTAGGTTGTCAGCATACTCAGAGCAATGAACAATAGACTTCTCATTTCAGGAAATTTAGACTTGTAATATAAGAAATTTGAAGGTTTCTATTTCGTAACTTTGCACCCTTTAAGCAAATACAATATAGCAAGATGATCAGTGCACGCAATATTACCCTGGCCTACGGCAAGAGAGTCCTTTTCGACGAAGTGAACATCAATTTCGTAAAAGGCAACTGTTATGGTGTGATTGGCGCCAATGGAGCAGGAAAAAGTACCTTTTTAAAGATTTTAAGCGGAGAAATTGAACCTAACAAAGGTTCAGTAGATATCACACCTGGTGAAAGAATGGCGGTGTTGAACCAGAACCAGTTTCAGTTTGATGAGCAGACTGTTTTGAATACCGTGTTGATGGGGCATAAGAAATTATGGGAAGTAGGGCAGGAACGTGAGAAAATCTATGCAAAGGAAGACTTCTCTGAAGAGGATGGTATCCGTGCAGGTGATTTGGAGGCAGAGTTTGGAGAAATGGGAGGCTATACTGCAGAAAGTGATGCTGCAACCTTCTTAAATGAATTGGGTGTAAAAGAGTCTTTTCACCAGAGTTTGATGAAAGATATTCCCTCCAATATGAAAGTGAGGGTACTTCTTGCGCAAGCCTTATTTGGTAATCCAGATATCTTGTTGCTCGATGAGCCTACCAACGGTTTGGATATTGAAACCATCGGTTGGTTAGAAAACTTCTTGGCTGATTATGAAAATATCGTTTTGGTGGTGAGCCACGACCGTCACTTTCTTGATGCGGTATGTACACACGTAGCCGACGTAGATCGTTCGAAGATTAAAACATTTACTGGTAACTATACTTTCTGGTATGAGTCTTCTCAGTTGATGGCAAGGCAGATCAACGACAAGAACAAGAAAATGGAAGACAAGCGACAGGCTTTGTTGGACTTCATCGCTCGATTCAGTGCGAACGCCTCTAAATCAAAGCAAGCGACTTCTAGAAAAAAGGCTTTGGAGAAATTGACCATTGAAGAGATTGAGCCATCCAACAGAAAATATCCTGGTATCATTTTCCAACCTTTGAGGGAAGTGGGTAACCAAATTCTATCTGTAGAGAACCTTTCAAAATCAGTAGATGGTAGATGTTTATTTGACAAGCTTACCTTTTCTATTAGCAAATCAGACAAGATTGCCTTTGTGAGTAAGGACCCTTCGGCGGTGACTGCTTTCTTTGAAATCATTAATGATAAATTACAAGCTGATGCTGGTAAGTTTGAGTGGGGAACAACCATCACCAAATCTTATTTGCCAGTCGAGAATACTGAATTTTTCACCGAAGACTTAGGCTTGATGGATTGGTTACGCCAATTTGTGCCACCACATATCACTGATGCTGATGAACCATTCCTCAGAGGTTTCCTTGGAAAGATGCTCTTCAGTGGTGATGATATCCAAAAGAAAACAAAAGTGCTCAGTGGGGGTGAAAAAGTAAGGTGTATGGTGAGTCGCATGATGCTTCAAAATCCTAACCTTGTTATTCTTGACCAACCTACCAACCACTTGGATCTTGAAAGTATTCAGAGTTTCAACGAAGGTTGTATCAATTTTCCTGGAATAGTATTGCTCACATCACATGACCATACGTTCATGCAAACCGTAGCAAACAGAATCATTGAGTTAACGCCTAAAGGAGCAATTGATAGGTTGATGACCTTTGACGAATATCTTGCTGATAAGCGCGTTGCTGAGTTGAGGGCTGAGTATTATGCGTAATTCAATTTAGGCTTGCCTAAATTTAGTGCTAGAAGCAAATCGTTTAAGAGTTGATGAAAATCATTGCGTAAAACGACTTTCATCAGTACATCGGTATTCTATCCTGTAACATCTTTGTCAAAACACCAACGATGTACACCATAGAAACCCTGCCACAACAAGCTGAACATTTTGAATGGCTAAATGC
>JBDLUR010000015.1:0-3266 GCA_039805205.1 Bacteroidota bacterium | reverse complement strand
AAATCCATTGATTACAACTGGAACTACAATTGGATTCATTTCCTTTACAATGTGCGCAGTGCCTTTTCTACCTGGGGCAAAAGGCTTTGTTGTTCCTTGGGGGAATGTAATAACCCAACGCCTTTTTAAGGCCTCATATATTTTAGTATAATCATTAGCATCAACCTCTCGCTTTATATCTTTACCACCGGCTCTCCAAGTTCGTTTGATGGTAATAGCTCCCGCAAGTGTGAAAAGCTTTGTAAGTAAATTGTCTTTCATCGTTTCTTCAGCAGCTACAAAATTCACATTAACAAAGGGATTTAGCAGATAATATGGAAGACCTAGCTTGTTTGCTTTTCTCCATTTCACAGCACAAAAAATATGTAGAAAAGCCATTACATCTGCAAAATAAGTTTGGTGATTGCTAACAAATAGCACGTTCTGTTTGGGCAACTGTTTTAAATATTCAGTCCCGGTTATTTTAATCTTGTTTACAATGGCAAGTCCCGGATAGGTCACCAAGCCAACAAGTGCATAAAACAGTTTTCTAACCAGCTTCACTTTCTTTAATTGATCCACCAACATGCTTCAAGTTAAGGATAAATTCAATTCAGCATGCATTATGATTGATATGATGTATTATTGAGTAAATTTTAGACATGCGCACCACAACTGCCATTTTTGATATGGATGGATTGTTAATTGACTCTGAACCATTGTGGTATGAAGCCGCTCTGGAAAGCTTATCAAAATTCAACATCCACATTAACCATCAAGAATATTATACGTCAACAGGATTAAGAACCAAGGAGTTTCTGGATTATTGGTTAAGTAGATATAATATTGATCTCTCCTATCTGCCTGAAACAGAAACGGATATAACCAACAGAGTGATCAATAAAGTGTTTGAAAAAGGTGTTATGATGCCTGGTGTAACAAAAGCAATTCAACTTGCACTTGAACATCAATTGAAAATTGGTTTAGCAAGTTCTTCGCCATTGTCTTTAATTAATGCAGTATTGGAAAAAACTGGACTAGCAGATAAGTTTACTGTTACCTGTTCTGCTGAGCACCTGCCCTATGGCAAACCTCATCCACAAGTCTTTATTGATTGTGCAATTGCCTTAAATAGCAAGCCGGTTGAATGTATATGTTTTGAAGATTCGTTCAACGGATTACTTGCTGCAAAAGCTGCAAGAATGAAATGTATTGTAGTACCGCATCCAGATCAAATACATGCGGAAAAATGGAATATCGCAGAATTAAAGCTATCCAGTTTAGCAGATCTGCAAACTGAAAACTTCAGCACACTTTTGTAGCACAAAAAAAGCCCCAATAAAAATTGGGGCTTTTGTATTTTATGAAAGAGGTGATTACTCTCCGCCTTCCATTTTCTTTTTAAGTTCAGCAAGTACGCCAAGATCTCCAAGTGTTGATTTCTCAACTTTGTTCTGAATGTCCTTCACAGCCTTTTTAGTTTTAGCTGCGTCAGCCTTCTTCTCTTTAACTACTGCTTCTTTTTCTTCTGCAATCACTTGCTCCCAGATACGTGCGTGACTCAACACAATTCTCTTTTCGTTACGATCGAATTCAATCACAACAAATTGAGCAGTCTCATCAGCACCAACTGTTTTACCATCTTCTTTAGCTAGATGACGAGCAGGTGCAAAACCTTCAAGACCGTAAGGTAACTGTACAACAGCACCTTTATCGTCTTTCTTAATTACAGTTCCTTCATGTGTAGAACCGATTGCGAAAGTTTCTTGAAGTGCATTCCAAGGATCTTCTTCCAACTGCTTGTGTCCAAGCTGTAGCTTTCTGTTTTCCTTGTCGATGTTCAAAATCATCACATCAATCTGGCTACCAGACTTAGTGAACTCAGAAGGATGGTTGAAACGCTTCAACCAGCTAAGGTCACTGATGTGAATCATGCCACCGATACCAGGTTGCAATTCAACAAATACACCATAAGGAGTAATGTTCTTTACAAGACCCAAGTGACGGCTGCCAACTGGGAACTTGTCTTCAATTTCACTCCATGGATCTGAAGAAAGTTGCTTGATAGAAAGACTCATCTTTCTGCTATCCTTGTCTAAAGTAACCACCTTAGCTTCGTATTCATCACCTAACTTGAAGAACTCTTTTGCATTAACAGGAGTGTTAGCCCATGTAATTTCACTTACGTGAACTAGACCTTCAACACCAGGAGTGATTTCCAAGAAAGCTCCGTAATCTTCAATATTTACAACTTTACCTTTTACGTTAGCACCTTCAACGATGTCAGTTGAAAGAGTATCCCAAGGATGAGCAGTCAACTGCTTCAAACCAAGGCTGATTCTTCTCTTCTCATCATCGAAATCAAGTACAACCACATTCAACTTTTGGTCGAGTTTCAACACCTCTGCAGGGTGGTTGATTCTTCCCCAACTGATATCTGTGATATAAAGTAAACCATCTACGCCACCAAGATCAAGGAATGCTCCAAAATCAGTGATGTTTTTGATTGTACCTTCAAGAACCTGACCTTTCTCCAATTTACCCATGATTTCAGCACGCTGTGCTTCAATGTCACTTTCAATAAGTGCCTTGTGAGATACAACAGCATTCTTGATCATTTCATTGATCTTCACAACTTTGAATTCCATGGTCTTACCAACAAACTGATCGTAATCAGTTACAGGCTTAACGTCAATTTGTGAACCTGGCAAGAAAGTCTCCATACCAAGGATGTCCACAATAAGACCACCTTTTGTTTTGCTGGTAACATAACCAGTAACCACTTCACCAGTCTTATGCATTTCAACGATACGCTCCCATGCACGTGTAATACGCGCTTGTTTGCGGCTCAAATGCAAATGACCTTCTCTGTCCTCTTTCTCAACAACCATCACTTCCACAACATCACCGGTTTTCAAACCTTGAATGTCTCTGAATTCGTTTAACGAAACAAGACCATCACTCTTGAAACCAATGTTAATCACTACGTCGGTTTTGGTAAGGCCTACTACAGTACCATGTACCATTTCACCGTCGGTGATTTGTTTGAACGTGCCTTCATAAGCGGCATCAAATTTCTGCTGCTCCTCGCTATTGTAGCGGGATACATTTCGTTTGTCTACGCTCCAATCGAAATCATCGTGTGCGCTGACTGCTGGGCTGTTTAGTGTTTTGTTTTCTTCCACTATTATTGTCCTCCTTTTGTTTGTATTTCAAGCTGTTTTGTCAGCCTGATTTGGGGACGGCAAAGGTAGCGTAAATACTGATTCCTTGCCAGAAAAATGGGG
>JBDLUR010000014.1:0-8775 GCA_039805205.1 Bacteroidota bacterium | reverse complement strand
ATGATTGATGCTGAGGAATCATGGATTCAAGATCCCATTGATTATATCGCTCAGCTAATGATGGCAAAATACAACAAAGAAAAAGTTGTTGTTTACAATACAATCCAATTATACAGATCAGATAGATTAGACTTTCTTAGAAAGTCATACCAACACGCAATATATCACACTTATAAACCAGGATTCAAACTGGTAAGAGGTGCATACATGGAGAAAGAAAGAAAAAGAGCAGTTGAAATTGGATATCCATCTCCAATACAAAAAGATAAAGATGCAACAGACCATGATTACAACCTAGCACTTAGGTTGGCTTTTGAAAATATTAAAAATGGATCTTTAATCGTTGCCAGTCACAACGAAAAAAGCAGCTTATTGGCAACCGAATTAGCATCAGCCGCAGGTCTTACAACCAAACATCCCAACCTTCATTTTTCTCAATTGTATGGAATGAGTGATAACCTCACTTTTAATCTTGCAGATGCCCATTTCAATGTTTCAAAATACCTGCCCTTCGGACCAGTAGATGAGGTTATTCCCTATCTTATGCGAAGAGCCCAAGAAAACAGTTCAGTTTCAGGGCAAACAGGAAGAGAGCTTCAACTACTTAAAAAAGAGTGCCAAAGAAGAGGGATCTAATTTTATAACCCACTCCTACTTCTAACTAAGTATAAATACTTATCTTATATCATTGTTAATACCAAACAGTGATAAATATTACTTTTATTAGTAATATTTACTACTAAATGGCAGTATTTTACTGAACGTGAAAATTGGATAACCTTATTATCTAACACAGTATCCTATGTCAATTTCAAAAGATTCTATCCACAACATAGAACTTAACAACATTCATGATCTTTCAAAAGAAGATCTAGTGAGACTGTTGAATGAAATGCAACAGAGCTACCAATCTGAATTGGATGAAATAAGAAAATGCGCATCGTTCCCAAATGAGAACCCCTATCCTGTTTTGCGAGCTGATTTAATGGGAACTATCATATTCAGAAATAGAAAAGCTAAAGAAATTGATAAAGTTGTTGTAGATGGATCTGAATTTGATGTTCAAGAATACATAAAAACAATCTTAAAAGACAATCGTCAGAAAAACAATTTTGCTATAGAGATTGCATCAAATGGCAACCATTACAATTTCATTTTTTGTCCCATTACCGAAGAAGGCTATTTTAATATCTACGCTACAGATATCACTGAAAAAAAACATTCAGAGTTAATTGCAAAAGAAAATTTTGAACGACTCAATAGCTTCCTAGAATCAACAGACGACGCCTATTATATTGTTTACCAAAAAAATAAATCAAAAAACTATTTCACATCACGCTGGCCCCTTTTTTTTGGCTTTAATCCTGCATCTGGAAATATATGGAAGCAAAAAAGAGATTGCGTTGTAGAAGAGCACATAAAACTCTATGACGAAGCATATCTTGAGTTTCAATCAACAGGCAATCTTAATTTAAAGTACAAAGTCAAAAATAAAGTATCCGGACATACACGGTGGGTATTTGAGGAAGCGCGTATTAAAATTGACGACCAGCTCAACGATGAAATCATTTCAGGAAGAATCACTGATATTTCAACCAGTGAAAACTTCAAAAGTCTTGTAAATGAAACCGAGGAAAGATTCAGACTAATTACTGAATCAATGCCTGTTATGATTTGGGTTTCCAATGAAGAAAACAAAGTCATCTATACCAATCAAGCATCCAGAGATTTTTATGGATTCGACTTAAAAGAGTTAGAGGGGCAGCAAGAGTATGTTGATATTGTTCATCCAGATTACAGGAAAATTGCCATTGATGATTGGAGATCGCACTTAATCGCAAAAAAGAAATGCGAAATGCAGTATCTCGCTAAAAATAAAGATGGAACTTACAGATGGATATATGAAATTGCTGTTCCCCGGTTCACCAATCAAAATGCCTTTCTAGGATATATCGGATGCACATTTGATATCACCAATGAAAGAAATACTTATTACCAACTAGAAGAGGAAAAGAAAAAATTTGAACTTATATCCAATAAATCAGCGGACATCATCTTTCTTATAAACAATAACGGAATTATTGAATATGTCTCTTCGTCTGTAAAACGCATATTGGGAAGAGATGAGTCATCTGTAAGTGGTATTTCGTTTTACGATCTTGTTGATGACAGTAGTACTTTAAGAACAATTAATTTCTCTTCCAAAGAGAATAAAAGCAATAGGGTACTAAGTTTCAGGATGAAAGAAAAATCAGGGGATTCAAGATGGGTTGAAGCAGTATACAGCAAATTCACAGAAGATGAATTGGGAGGAGAAAAAATATTGATCCACGTAAGAGATATCAATGAACAATACGTGGCTCAAAACATGCTCATTGAAAATGAGGCCAGATACAGGAGACTTTTTTCGAATATGAACTTAGGTATTGTGGAAGTCGACACCGAAGAAAAAATTCTCTATGTCAACCGTTCATTTGAACGTATATCAGGATTTGAGGAGCATGAATTAATTGGACAAATTGCATCAAAGGTTTTTATAAAGGATAGTAAGTCCCAAACTATAAATATTCAAGAAAATAGAAATAGAATTTTAGGCAAAGAGGGTCTATATGAAATTAATGTAACCAAGAAAGATGGAACTAACGCCATCTGGGTCATTAGTGGTGCACCTACTTTTGACATGAGGGGAAAAGTTAGAGGTTCAATCGGTATACATTGGGATGTTACAGAAATAAGGGCTTTGGAAAACAAACTATTGGTTGAATCAGTGAAGAAAGAAAAAGAATTAATGGAAGCCAAGTTACAAGCAGAAGAAGAGCAACGCGAAATGATTGGCCGTGACCTACATGATGGAGTTGGACAAATGTTGGCTTATTTAAGCCTTTATTTTAATGTATTAAAAGAGAAGTCTACTATTAATTCGGAAGATGTTGATAAAGCACAAACAACACTAAAAAGTACAATTGATGAAGTACGTAGACTCTCTAGAAACCTTGCCCCACCAGCAATAAAAGATCTTGGGTTTAGAGAAGCTGTAATTGAATTGATTAACAGTTATGGTATTATCCCAAAACCAAAATTTCAATTATCGATATACAAGGGAAAAGATCCTGAACAATTATTGCACGAACATAAACTCATGCTTTTCAGGGTGATTCAGGAATTGAGTAGCAATACCTTCAAGCATGCGAAAGCTGAAAATGTTATTATTAAAATTGATTATTCAGCAGATCATCTAAAATTGATGTACAAAGATGATGGAATTGGTTTTGACAATAATCTTTCAAAAAAAGGCGTAGGTATCAAGAGTATTTTCTCTCGACTTGAATTCTATGGAGGCAAAATAAATTTCATAACCCAACCGGGTAAAGGAACAGAAGTAATCATTAAATTACCGTATCAATGAAAACCATGAACAAGAAAATCAGAATCGTAATAGCAGATGACCATCTTTTAATAGCAGAAACTTGGGCTACATTGATTAATATGGACCCTGATTTTGAAGTGGTCAAAGTATTTGACAATACACAAACGCTAATAGAGGAAATCAGTGAACTAAAGCCTGATATAGCCATATTAGACATTAACATCAATCCTTTCTCAGGTATTGAGGCTACAAAGATGATCAGGCGTCTTGCACCAGGTACAAAAATCATTGGTGTATCAATGCACAATCAACCTTCATTTGCTAAAAAGATGATGCGAAACGGCGCCATGGGATACGTAACAAAGAGTTCTAATAAAAATGAGATGTATGAAGCCATTAGAACAGTTATGAAAGGTGAAAAATTTATTTGTGCTGAGATACAAAGAAATATCACCAATCAAGTGTTGATGGATGACGATGATAATAAACTAAGTCGTCTTACAGAAAGAGAAATCGAAATTATCAAGCTGATAAAAAACGGTTCTACCAACAAAGAAATCGCAGAAAAGCTATTCTTATCTCCCCGAACAGTAGAAACCCACCGTGCTAGAATATTGAAAAAATTAGATTTAAAAAATTCGTTGTCACTTGTAAAGTATATAAACGAATCCTTTATGGATTTGTAGCCAATGGGGTAAATTATTCACCCCAAATTTGACCCTTACCACCAATCCAATCTTTTACAAGATCAGTTGTAACAGACTTAGGACGCTCTAATGGCATTCCTAATGCTCTATCCCAACAAATACTAGCCAATACACCTAGAGCACGACTTACACCAAATAACACAGTATAGAATTCATACTCTACCATTCCATAATGTACTAATAGTGCACCAGAGTGTGCATCTACGTTTGGCCAAGGATTCTTGACCTTACCAAGACTATTTAAAATTTCAGGGACTGTTTCGTAAATTCTCCAAACGGTTTGTACCAAGGCATCATCTGGCATGTGTTTTTTACCAAACTCCATTTGAGCGGTAAATCTTGGATCTGTCTTTCTCAACACAGCATGACCATAACCAGGCACTACCTTTCCTTCTGCGAGTGTCTTCTTCACATAGTCAGCAATCTGTTCTTTTGAAGGAAGATCAACCCCTAGGGTTTCTCTCATTTCAAAAATCCACTTAATCACTTCTTGGTTTGCAAGTCCGTGTAATGGACCAGCCAATCCATTCATACCTGCAGCAAAACTTAGAAAAGGATCACTCAATGCAGATCCCACCAAATGGGTAGTATGTGCAGATACATTTCCTCCTTCGTGATCTGCGTGAATGGTCATATACAGGCGCATCAACTCTTTGAACCCATCATCATCATAACCCATCATGTGAGCAAAATTTCCTGCCCAATCCAATAAACCATTAGGTTCTATATGCTGACCATTCTTGTATTTTCTGCGATATATATATGCCGCAATTCTTGGTAAGCGTGCAATCAAATCCAATGCATCATCAAATGTTGCATCCCAGTAATCCTTTTTATTCATTCCCTCTCCATAGGCTTTAGCAAAATGACTACCATTTTGCAAGGCCATGATACCCACTACAAACATAGTCATGGGGTGTGAAGTAATTGGAAGCGCTTCAATTGTATCGAATACATAATTAGGCACATGAGATCTACGCTGAAGAGTAGCTGTAATCAAATCAGCTTCCTCCTGACTAGGTAATTCACCCAACAACATCAAATGAAATAGAGCTTCTGGAAGAGGTTCATTTCCACCCTTAGCGTTTGGAAGTTTTTCCTTTAATTCTGGAATTGAATATCCTCTGAAGCGAATGCCTTCATTTGCATCAAGTAGTGATGTTTCTGTTACCAGTCCGGTCATACCTCTCATGCCCTGGTAAATTTGTGAAAGTGTTACTTCACCTATCACTTTACTACCATGCTCTTTCAGCATCTGCTTGATCTCAACACTAACTAAATCTGCTTTGGCTTTGAATCGCTCTTTGATCTCTTCCATGGCTAAGAATTATATCTGAATTTTTGGATGCGTAAAGTTAAACAAAGACTATGAGCAGTAAAAGGATTGTTTGAAATAATTACCTTATTTCGGTGCTTTTTTATACAGGTACCACGTAAGAGTGGCAAAAATGAAATTAGGAATCCAAGCTGCTAGATAAGGATTCAAATCCCCTTTTGTTGAAAAAATGGTTGAGAACCTATCGGTTAAGATAAAAACAGCACAAATAATAAAGCCAAGTGCAAGATGGGCGCCACTACCGCCTCTGATTTTTCTTACGGCTAATACCGCACCGATGATTGTAAGCAATACAACAGCTACCGGTGATGAGGTGCGGTGTGCATTCTCCATTTCAAGCTCTTTCACGGTCTCTGAGCCTCTTAAACGCTCTTTTTCTATTCTTTTTTGAAGATCAGGTGAAATCATCCGTGATTGTAGATATTCATCTCTGTTTAGATCAGTTGGCTCAAATGGCAATTTCCTGAACAATTCATATTGAAAACTCACATCTTCTTTCAGTCCGTTGATTTTTCGTTCAACAGCACCATTCATTTTCCAGGTTTTCTTGGCAGTATCCCAGGTTATGTTATCTGCACGAAGGTTATAGATAACATTATTCCCTTTAATCGTTTCCATGAAGAACGAACCACCAACTTTGGTCATGGTATCATAAAAACGCATTCCAGCATAGCTGAAGGAGTCCGTCCGCATATAAATTCCTGTACCCGTAGCTTGAGGGATAGAGCTACGTATATATTTTGCTTCGAAAGTAGTCCTAATGGTATTCGCTCTTGGGATGATATAGGCATTGCCATACCACAATAAAACAGCCAGGAAAGTGCCTCCAACCCAATAGGGTCTTAGAATTCTTCTCATGCTAACCCCTGAAGATAGAATTGCAATAAACTCTGATCTATTTGCCATTTTGGAGGTGAAGAAAATGACCGAAATAAAAACGAAAAGTGGGAAAAGCATAGCCACAATATGTGGAATGAACCCAATGTAGTAGCCATTAAATATCTCACTTGCTGTGAGACTAGATCGGGCAAAATCGTCCGTGTGTTCACTTATGTCGATCACCGTACTGATGAGGGTGAGTAATATAAGTGAGAAGAAAAAGGTGGTAAGAAAATTCCTTAGGATATACCAGTCAATCTTTCGCATAGCTATGCTGCAAAAGTATCATTTATTCCTTTCCTAACCACTTGGCATAGTTTTCCAAACATCTTTTCCTGGCAAACTCATGTTGAACCATAGGTGCAGGATAGGTAAGCGTATTGAATTCAGGCACCCATTTGTTGATGTAGGCAGCTTTTTTATCGAACTTTTCTGTTTGCAACGCAGGATTAAAAATCCGGAAATATGGCGCAGCATCACAACCTGATCCAGCTGCCCATTGCCATCCCCCATTATTAGCAGCTAAATCAAAATCAAGCAATTTTGATGCAAACCAAGCTTCACCCCAACGCCAGTCAATAAAGAGATGCTTGGTTAGGAAGCTGGCGGTTATCATACGGACTCTGTTGTGCATATAACCAGTAGCTGCCAGCTCACGCATTCCTGCATCCACAATTGGATATCCTGTTTCACCCTTGCACCATTTTTCAAAATCAGCTTCACTATCTCTCCATTGAATTTGATCATATTCTTTTCTGAACGACCTCCCCTCGCCTACGTGAGGAAAATTATACAGGATTTGGTGGTAGAAATCTCGCCAAATGAGTTCGTTCAAGTAGGTCTCACTTTTATTGGCGCTGTTGAGTACTAGTTGCCTTACACTAATTGTTCCAAACCTAAGATGTACTCCTAGTCGTGATGTACCATTTATCGCAGGAAAATCACGTTGAGCAGCATAGTTTTTAATGATATCATCTGTCACCTTTGTGGATGGATAATCCCAATCTTGCTTTACAAATCCCATGCTTTCCATGGTGGGTAATGCGGGTGGATTGTATTTAAAAAGATGATTTAACTGAGTTTCAGATGAAAAGGATTTAATTGGATTTTCAGCAAGCCTTGCCTTCCATTTTCTAGAATAAGGTGTAAAAACAGTGTAAGGTAGACCATCATCTTTGGTCACTTCTTTTTGTTCAAAAACGACTTGATCTTTATAGGTTTGGAATAAGACACCTTCCTCTCCTAACATTTCCTGAATTTGTTTGTCGCGTTTTATAGCATAAGGCTCATAATCATGATTGGTAAAGACTGTAGTTATTTTGTACGACCTTTTGAGTTCTGAAAAAGATTGAACAGGTGTGCCGTAGAAAACAGTTAAGCCCGAGCCGATTTGTTTTAATTGAAAATCAATATCAGTGAGTGTTTGATGAATGAACTGCACCCTCAAATCCTCAGGTTTTTGCAGTTTATCTATGATTTGGGTATCAAAAATAAAAATGGGCAGAATAGGTGTTCCAGAAGTTAGCGCATGGAATAAACCCACATTGTCTTGAAGACGGAGATCACGTCTGAACCAAAAAATATTAACCTCAGGCTTGTTCATCATAGCAGATTAAACAAAACTGAGGTTGTAAAGTTGACTAGAAAATAGATTAGTTAGCCATTGGCCTGTTTTCGATGATGCCCGATTTAACAGCATACATCACTAGACCTGCTAGCGATTTAGAGCCGGTCTTCACTTTGAGTTTATCGCGGATGGCTTCAACGGTACGGGGACTTAAATCGACTAAATCAGCAATTTCTTTAGTGCTTTTTTCCTCACAAATCATTCTCAAAATAGAAATCTCCTTATCAGTAAGCTTTGCATCGGTTGGCAAACTTGCCTCTACCTGACGCTTCACTCTTAGTCCGTCTATAAGCGCTTTGTTGGTAAGCTGGTTAAAATAATATTCCTGTTCGTGTACGGTTTTTACTGCTTGGTGTATGATTTCAGAATCAGAGTTCTTGGTGAGGTAAGAATTAGCACCCAATTCCATCAACTTTGAAATCATAGAATGATCATTGTGCATGGTAAGCATGATTACCTTAACATCAGGATAAAGCTTTTTGATTTCAGGTAATGTAGTAATACCATCCATTATAGGCATTTGAATATCCAATAGAATCACATCTGGCTGAATATGCTTCAATATGGTTAGTAATTGCATACCATTATCTGCCTCTGCAATCATTTTGATATCCTTGTGAGCAGATAAAGCCGTTTTAACCCCAGCACGAAAAAGTACGTGGTCGTCTGCTATAGCTACTTTAATTTGTTCGCTCATATTGAAGTATTTAGTAGTCCGTAAATCTGTTTTTTACGAATCTTACACAATGTTAGCGGATTTAACACTCATTGGGTACAGTAAATCTCCCCAATTCTCTGGATGTGGAAAATACGCAACTGAATCAAAAATACATAAAATATTGAAAACCCGACAGTTATG
>JBDLUR010000013.1:0-9104 GCA_039805205.1 Bacteroidota bacterium | reverse complement strand
TTATGGGATTCCCAACCCAGTTTTGTACTCATTACAAACGAAGATTTGTCTTGCATGTATTTTTTTTCAAGCTCTTCATTTCCGCCTTCACCAATCCTACTTTGCTGGAAAAGCTGAATACCTGCAATCCATTTTTGTTTTTTACCAACCTCTTTATCCAATTCTACCTGTAAAAAACTTGCACGGAAAATATTTTCTGTGTAGATATTCCATAATTGAAAAGCAAGATTTTTATTTGGCTTATGAGTAATACCCAACATTGCTAATCCTTTGGTGTGGGTATTATTTTCATATTCAGCTTTTGATCCGTCTGCATTGACGCCAGTAGAATAAACGCCAATTGATTTTCCTACGTCATACCATTTTACGGTACCACGTGGTGATATTTGGTAAAGCAGTCCACCTTCAATTCTGGTTTTCTTCATTTTATGATCCAACCAAAGTCCGTTTACTTCTGTTGGTCTCATTCTACCATCTTGTAAATTGATAAACGGTGTATTGATCAATTGCTTTCCAAGTGTAATAGAAGATTGATGAAAATTATATTTTAAGTAGAGTTCTTCTAGACGGTCGATGTCTGTTTTATTCAATGGGTCTTCTTGGTCGAATAATCCAATTTCATAGCGACTCACTTGTCCTGTTCTTGGATCTCTCTTTAAAAAATCAGAAGAACCAATATTAAAAGTAAAGAAGCCACTGATACCCATTTGAAAGCCTTTGAATTTAGCTGTTTCAAATTTTAAACCACCGCCAGCAGCATTAGCATAATAATCTGACAATCCTTTTTCATTATCTGTTACCATGAAAAAGTAACGTAAATGTCCACTTGCAGTTCCATGTTTGAATGCGTGCAGAAAGGAGTTGGTGTCTAAGCCAGCCTTTTCTCTTGCCTTCCAAATCTCAGGATCCTCGTCAATTTCTTGGTGTTGTGCACTTGCGGTAAAGACAAGACACAGCAAGGCCATTAGTAGAAAACGGGATTTTGAAAACATTACTAGTTTATTTGACTTCTTCAAAGGTGATAGTCTCAGGTTCTTTTTGCATTTCTTTTTTTGAAACTGCAGGCGTTGCACAGCTTCCTGCAAAACAACCGGTATTGGTTATTCCCATTAAGAGAATCATACCACCTGCCCATCCCATGAAGGTGTCATGTCTAACAATAGCACTAATGATTGCAATGGTTCCTAATGCTACTCTAAATATTCTAGAAAAATTCCAGTTGGTGGTAAGTAAAGCTTTCATCAAATTAAATTTGATTGTTGAGTACGTTCCAAGGACCACCATTGTGGCATTCAATACCGGCTGATTGAAGCATTGATTTTGCCATGCCACTTCTGTTTCCACTTCTGCAGCATGTGATGATTACTTTATTTTTTTTCTTCAGCTCTTCTGTTTTATTTCTGATATCATCTAAAGGAATATTGATAGACCCTTTGATATGTCCACTTTTGAATTCACCTGGTGTACGAACATCTATAATAAGTGCACCATTTTTTACTAAAGCTGCATAATCCACTTCAGGAGCTGAGCTGAACATGTTTTTAAAAAGATTGAGCATGGTATTTTTTTTAGAAGTAAAAATGTGCACCTCTTGAAATGCTCAAGAGGTGCTTATAAATTAATGTTCTACAGCATTTCCTTGAGCTACCCATTCATTCATGCTAGCTGAATAATTGAGTACATTGTTATAGCCTTCTCTTGCAAGTAGAGAATAACCAATGGTTGCGCGATCTCCACCCTGACAATGAATGACTACTTTTTTGTCTTTGCTTACCTTATCTAAATTCTTTAATAAAGTACCAACAAATACATGGTCGGCATTTTTGATATGTCCTGATTTAAATTCAGTAGCACCTCTTAAGTCGACTACCTGAACGTTTGGTTCTTCCAATACTTTTTTGAGCGTATCTGTATCAACAATTTTAACTGTATCTAATTTTCCACCTGCTTGAACATAAGCATCTGTTGATGCTACATATCCCATGATGTTATCTAGACCAATACGCATCAATTTACGGGTAAGATCATCTAGTTGAGATTCATCAGCCAATAAGATAAATTGCTCATCATAGTTCAAGTACCATCCAGCCCATGTTGCAAAGGAGTTATTTCCTTGAATGTTGATGCTGCCTGGAATAAATCCTTGTGCAAATTCATTTTTTCCTCTAGCGTCGATGAGCTTAACACCTTTGCTCATTGCTTCGGTCAATTCAGCATTGCTGAGTTGTTTCAATTTTGGAACTGATGTGAGCAAAGGACGATCCACCTTATTCAACTTCTTCATCATCGCGAAGTATTTTGGTGGTTCTGGTTGATCTTCTAGCAAGAAGTTTACAAAACCTTTTTGATCGTTTGCGAAACGGAAGGCCCAGTTACGGACTTTCTCATATCCAACAGTTGTGCTTGGAACTGCACCTAAAGCTTTTCCACAAGCCGAACCAGCACCATGACCAGGCCATACTTGGATATAATCTGGAAGATTGCTGAATTTCTTAATCGACTTATACATTTCAAGAGCACCTGCATCCATGGTGCCTGTCATACCTGCTGCTTTTTCAAGAAGATCAGGGCGACCAATATCACCAACGAAAACAAAGTCACCTGTAAAGAACATCACTGGTTCTGCACTCGCAGGCGTGTCTGTGAGCAAGAAGCTGATACTTTCTGGAGTGTGACCAGGTGTATGAACTACTTCAAATTTAAGGTTACCCATCATGAATGTTTGACCATCTTTTAGTCCTACATGGTCGAACTCATATTCCCAACCATCACCACCTTCATCAGATAAATAAAGATCAGCACCTGTAATTGCTCTCAACTCACGAGAACCTGAGAGGAAGTCGGCGTGAATATGTGTTTCTAGTACATGTGTAATTTTCATGTTGTTTTGCTTCGCGATTTCCAAATAGGTATCCACATCTCTCTTCGGATCGATAACTGCAGCAACACCTGCTTTTTGGCAACCGATAAAATAACTGGCTTGAGCAAGCGATTTGTCGTAAATGTGTTGAAAAAACATAGTCTAATTTTTAATAATTGATGAAGTAAGTTTTATTTAATAAAAAGTTCTTTGATAATGATATAGATACCCATCACAAGCACGAACCAACCGAATCCTTTTTTCAGGCTATTGGCCGATACTTTTTTGCCTAAGGCATTTCCTATAAAAATACCAACAATTGCAAGTGCTGTTACAGAAAGCAACAACTGCCAATCCATGGTTTGTTTTCCTAAGTCGCCTGTAAAACCAAACAAAGACTTTGCTGCAATAATTAGTAAAGAAGTACCCACAGCTTGTTTCATGGGAAGTTTACTGAAGATGACCAGAGCGGGTATGATAAGGAAGCCGCCACCTGCTCCTACTAATCCGGTGAGGATACCAACAACAGTACCCTCCAATAAGATCATTGGGTAATTAAATACTTGTTCTCCTGCTTCTTCTACCTGCTTCTTGTTGTCTTTTATCATAGATACTGAAGCAAAAACCATCAGTACTGCAAAAATCATCATCATCAGTATGGCCTTTGTTACTACAAAGGTTCCAACACTAAACACTTCTGAAGGTATAGCTGGTACAATGAAAGCTCTTGTTGCATACACTGCAATTATAGAGGGGATACCAAAAATGATGGCTGTCTTTAAGTTGATTTCATTGTTCTTGTATTTAGGGAAGGCGCCCACCAAGCTGGTAGAGCCTACAATGAATAACGAATAAGCGGTAGCCAATACAGGATCTACACCAAAAAGATAGACCAGGACCGGTACGGTCAAGATTGATCCACCACCACCGATGAGTCCTAGTGAAAGTCCGATTAACAATGAAGCAAAATATCCAACAATTATCATGTGTTTAATTTGATAGAGCAAAAATCATTTTTCTTTCGGTAATTGTTTGTGATGAATGTCACGTTTGCTCAAGTGCAATATTTTTTTAGCTTTTATACTCTTCGAAAACATATAAATGTCTAACTTTTGGGTCAAATCAAAGGCAATGAGCAAAATATTTTTATCCCTATTCTTTCTTCTATTCTCTTCCTCAATTTTTGCCCAACAAAACAAATTAAGTGTTGTATGGGATTTAAATAATGCAGACACCTCAATACAGGGTGCTGTTTTTCGTCAGATCAACAATGCCAGAGCCCAGAAGCCTAATTTAGAGATAGAGGTTGTTTTTCATGGACATGCCGTTAAGTCTTTGCTTAAAGTGGATAAATCTTTTGAGGAAAGGGTAAAAATGGCAAAAGAAAAGGGGGTTACTATTGCTGTTTGTAATAATTCTTTGAAGAGATTAAAAATAGACCCATCCGAATTGATGCAAGAGGTTACGGTTGTTCCAAGCGCTGTGGTTGAGCTTATTGTTAAACAAGCTGAGGGATGGTCTTATATAAAGGCAGGAAATTAGTTGTAGTATTTAGAGTGTCAAATGTTGTTGTTTCTCTTTGTACAGGATCAGCAATTGTTTAGTTGAACCTGTTGCAGTCTGTTGGCGGCTTCAATTAAACTTTCCTCTTTTTTCGCAAAACAGAATCTGAGTATTTTGTGGTCCTCACCTTTGCTATAAAAAGTAGAATAAGGTATAGTGGCTACGCCAACGGTTTTGGTAAGATGCATCGCAAGATCAAGACCGCCCATGTTGGATATTTTTTCATAACTCGCTGAAATAAAATATCCGCCATCGGCAGGTAATAAATCAAAACCAGTATTGGCCATCAACTTTACAAATAGGTCTCTTTTCTTTTGCATAAAATCTTTTAGCTGCAAATAAGACTGAGGATTTTTGATGTGTTCTGCTAGTGCAACTTGTGTTGGTGTAAAACAGCAGAATGCATTGTATTGGTGAATTTTTCGGAATTCAGTCATGAACTCCTTTGGCGCGATACAGTAACCTAATTTCCATCCCGTGCAGTTGTATACTTTTCCCAAAGAAAAACAGACAAAACTTCTTGCAAAGAGTTCAGGATATTTTAGTGCACTGTTGTGCTGTAATCCATCGTAAGTCATGTGTTCATACACCTCATCCGAAATTAAAAATATCTTGGTGTTATGTAAGATCTCTTGTAATTGTAGCATTTCTTCATCCGACATAACTGTTCCTGTAGGGTTATGTGGTGAATTGATGATGATGGCTTTTGTTTTTGGTGTGATAGCCGATCTAAGTTTATCCCAATCAATTCTATAGTTAGGATATTCTAGTTGAAGGATTACAGGTGTGGCTCCGCAAGCAACAATATTGGGGATATAACTATCGAACGACGGTTCAAATACTATGGCTTCATCTCCTGGATCTAGAATGGTTGTGAATGCAGTACAAATAGCATAGCCACCACCAGGTGTAATGGTTATGTTATCGCTAGCTGAAATTTTATTTTGGTAAAGGCTTTCAACTTTTTTGCTGATAGCTTCTCTAAGTGGCATATAACCCGCCATTGGTGCATATTGGTTATATCCGTCTGCAATCGCTTTTCTTGCAAGCTCAGCCAGTGCTTCATCCATCTGAAAATCTGGAAATCCTTGTCCCAAATTTATTGCCTTGTGCTCTGTTGCCAAAGCACTCATAACTGTAAATAGGCTGGTTCCTACATTAGGTAGTTTGGAGTTGATTGCAAGCATTAAAGATATTTATCGCCCTTGTTTCTTTTGATTTCTGCAACGTATTGTTTTATCTCTTGTTCTTTATCTTTTTTACAAATCATCAATACATCTTCTGTATCAACAATTATGTAATCATTCATTCCCTGTAACAAAACAAGTTTATTGTTTGGTACATGAACCATGTTGTCTTTTGCATCAATCACAATTACATCGCTTCCTGCAACTGCATTACCTAGATAATCTTTTTCCATGTTTTCATGAGCAGAATTCCATGTACCTAAATCACTCCATCCAAATGATGATGGTATGATGTATACGTTTGATGCCCTTTCCATGATACCATAATCGATAGAGATATTGGTACACTGAGGATATACTTTATCTATGGCTTCTTTTTCTTTATTGGTATTAAAATCTGGTGATGCTGCTTCAAATACTTCTGCAATTTCAGGAAGATGTTGTTCAAAAGCAGTGATAATATTTTCTACCTGCCACACAAAAATACCAGCGTTCCAAAGGAAATCGCCACTGGCTAAAAAAGTCTTTGCAATTTCCAGTGTTGGTTTTTCGGTGAAGGTTTTCACCTTGTATACATTATCACTTACTGGATGTTGTTCATATTGTATATAACCATATCCAGTATTAGGATGTGTAGGTTGTATGCCGAGGGTAATTAAAGCTTTGTGTTGCGAAGTAAAATTGAGTGCTTCAAGACAAACCTTTGTGAAAGCAGTCTCATCCATTATCAGGTGATCAGCAGGTGCACAAATCAATGCACCCTTTGGATTGATGTTTCTGAGTTTGTATGATATATAGGCTACGCAAGGAGCTGTATTTTTTCTAGAAGGTTCAGCAACGATGTTTGCAATCTTTAATTCAGGCAGTTGTTCTTTTACAATTTCTACATAGTCTTCGGAGGTGACTATAAAAATATTTTCTTCCGGAATAAATTTTTTGAACCTGTCGTATGTAGCTTGAATCAGGGTTCTACCCGTATTGAGGATATCCAAAAATTGTTTTGGATAGGTAGTTCGACTCATCGGCCAGAAGCGGCTTCCGATTCCGCCTGCCATGATTGCAACGTAGTGATGTTTATTTTGCATTGCGAATAGGTTAAATTAATCCCTCACGAATCAAATCGTGGAGGTGAATAACACCAACATAATTTTTTTGTTCTGCAACAAGTAGTTGAGTGATGTTGTGTTTGCGCATGATATCTAAGGCGTGAACAGCCAAGGCGTCTTGAACGACAGTCTTTGGAGAGACACTCATAATATCTTTAGCGGTTGTTTTTTCAAGGTCCACTCCCTTTTCTAACATTCTTCTTAAATCACCATCGGTAATTACGCCAGTCAGCTCGTTATGCTCATTGATCACAGCGGTAAGGCCTAATCTCTTTTTTGTGATTTCAACAATTACTTCTTTCAAAGTACTTGTCTCCTTAACTGAAGGTTGCTCATTGAGCTTACTCAAATCATTTACCCTTAAATACAGTTTTTTACCCAACGCACCGCCAGGATGAAACTTCGCAAAATCTGCTGAAGTAAAACCTTTGGCCTCCATTAAGCAAACGGCAAGGGCATCGCCCATTGCCATTTGAGCGGTGGTGCTGGAAGTTGGAGCCAGGTTATTGGGACAAGCTTCTTGTGATACGGTGGTGTTTAATATATAGGAAGCACCTTCGGCTAGGGCGGAAGGAATTTTTCCAACCATGGCAATAAGTGGGTTTCCAAGGTTTTGAATTAAGGTAACGAGTACTCTAATTTCCGGACTTTCTCCACTTTTTGAAATGATCATTACCACATCTTCTTCGCGAATCATTCCCAAATCACCATGAATGGCATCTGCGGCATGCATGAAAATAGAGGGTGTGCCGGTACTATTAAGCGTGGCAACAATTTTTTGTCCGATAATGGCACTTTTCCCAATTCCACTGATTACCAATCGGCCTTTAGCGGCTAAAAGCAGCTGAACCACTTTTTCGAATTCTTCATTGATGAATTCGCGTAGTTCAAGAATGGAGTTTGCTTCTAGTGTTAGGGTATTTTTGGCTATTTCCTGTAAGGAAGTTTTCTGCATCTGAGGAAGTTATGGTTGTTGTTGAAGCAACGCGACAAAAGTACCATAATTTAAACATGTTCAAAGCCCTCGATGTTGAGGTTTTCTGTCCCAAATAAGTTAAATTTGTTATCCCCTCTTAATTTGAGTGGGACTTTCGAAACCAAATGTTTATTTTTTCGTTATATATCCTTTGATAAAATAAAACAAAATAGCTCCCAGCTCAATCCCCATGCCTCCTTCAAACACCAAAAAGACGACCAAAACCACCAAAAAGACTGTTTCAACTCAAATTAATGGGATTGATTTAGTAGCACCACTGAAGCAATACTTTGGTTTTGAGGCATTTAGGGGCAATCAGGAAGCAATTATTCATAATGTTTTAAATGGTAAGGACACTTTTGTTATCAAGCCTACTGGTGGTGGAAAGAGTCTATGTTACCAATTGCCAGCCCTAATTAGTGAAGGTTGTGCAATTGTGGTATCGCCATTGATTGCACTGATGAAAAACCAGGTGGATTTGGTGAGGGGGTATAGCAGTCAGGATAATGTAGCCCACTTTTTAAATTCAACCCTCACTAAAAAAGAGATCAAGGAAGTACATGATGATTTGAGATCTGGGATGACCAAGATGCTCTATGTAGCTCCGGAAACCCTTACCCGTCAGGAAAATCTGGATTTTTTCAGTGATTTGAAGATTTCCTTTTTTGCCGTAGATGAGGCCCATTGTATTTCAGAGTGGGGACATGATTTCAGACCGGAATACAGAAGGTTAAGGGAAATGATGGACCAAATTGATGAGAAGGTCCCGGTGATTGCTCTTACTGCAACTGCAACACCAAAAGTTCAAGAAGACATTGTACATAACCTTGGCTTACGTCAACCAGATATTTTTATCTCCTCCTTCAACAGACCCAACTTGGAGTATGAGATCAGACCGAAAATAAAAAAAGAGCAAACCATTAAGGGTGTTGTTAAATACATCCATGATAACAAAGGTAAGAGCGGAATCATCTATACCCTCAATCGTAAAACGACTGAAGAGCTTGCGGAGTTGCTTAATGTTAATGGCATAAAAGCAGGGGCTTATCATGCCGGACTCGATAGCAAGTTGAGGGCTGAACGTCAGGATCAATTTTTAAATGAAGATATTCAGGTAATTGTTGCCACAATTGCTTTTGGTATGGGTATCGATAAACCAGATATTCGATTTGTTATCCATTATAATATACCAAAGAGTTTAGAAAATTACTATCAAGAAACAGGTAGGGCTGGAAGAGATGGATATGAGGGGAAATGTATTCTTTACTATTCACATAAAGATGTTTCAAAATTGGAACATTTCTTACGTGATAAGCAGTTGAGTGAAAGAGAGGTGGGTATGCAGTTGATAGATGAAATGGTTGCCTTCTCTGAGAGTGGACAGTGTAGAAGAAAAGTCTTGATGAATTATT
>JBDLUR010000012.1:0-2983 GCA_039805205.1 Bacteroidota bacterium | reverse complement strand
CGCAGGCAGAGGCTGATAGTTTATTTCAATTTTTAAACACACACTACGAAAAAATAATTGTCGCTATTCATGAACTACCCAGGTATCCTGCTAATAACTTCAACATGAGTAAGGCCGCAATTGGACTGGTCAATAATTTAAGCAAAAGCAAACCAACTAACATTTTCATCTTTGGAAATCCTTATGCAGCAAAAAGTTTTTGTGAAAGTAAGAACATCATTGCTTGTTATGATGACGACCCAATCACACACCGTGTTGCAGCCAATATGATGCTTGGTAAACTATCACCTGAAGGTCAACTGCCCGTTAGTGTTTGTCCTGCTATGCCCGCAGGAACAGGCTATTCAATAACAATATCCGCTACCGCATTGAATGTAAATCAAGATGTTGCCATTTCTAAAGTAGACTCAATCATTAACGATGCACTTGAGAAAAAAGCAGCACCAGGGATGGTATTAATGGCATTTAAAAATGGAAAAGTAATCGCACAAAAGACTTATGGTAGAACAAGTTATAAAAATGGGACAAGCACTAGCATAGAGACTGTTTACGATATGGCTTCTGTTACAAAAATCTGTGCTACTACCTTGTCAGTCATGAAGCTAGTAGATGATGAAAAAATCAACATCAATCAGCCTCTTGGAAATTATTTACCATGGGTAAAAGGAACTGATAAAGAAAACTTGATCATCAAAGAAATTTTATTGCATCAGGCAGGACTAAAGGCATGGATACCTTTCTACAAAGAAATTGCTGATAGCGTTACCATGAAAGCCTTACCGGGTTACTTTAGTAAAAAGGCCGATAAGACTTATGGTGTAAAAGTTGACGACTCCTTGTACATGCGATCAGATTGGGTAGATACCATGTATAAACGTATTTTGACTTCGCCTGTAGAAAAGAAAAAGCAATATGTATATAGTGACAATGATTTTATTTTATTGGGCGAGGTTGTGAAATCAGTGAGTGGTTTAAGCATCGACCAATATGCAGCCAAATATTTCTACCGACCACTTGGTTTCAGAAGCACAGGCTTCAATCCAACTACTTCAGTTGATAAAACAACAATTGCACCAACTGAACAAGACCCATATTTCAGACAAAGATTGGTAAGAGGTTATGTGCATGATCCAGGAGCAGCTATGTTTGGCGGTGTTGCGGGTCATGCCGGGTTATTTAGCAATGCATATGAGATAGGCATTCTGATGGAAATGGTGATGAATGGTGGAATAATTAATGGTATAAGATATCTATCCAGTAATACTGTAAAATTGTTTACAACTTACCAAAGCGATATTAGTAGAAGGGGTTTAGGATTCGATAAGGCAGAGAAAGACAATGCCAAAAGAACTGTTGCTTATCCAACTTTAAATACTTCAGCATTGGCATTTGGTCATACAGGGTTTACAGGAACTTGTGCATGGGCTGATCCTGAAAAAGGAATTGTGTTTGTTTTATTAGCCAACAGGGTTCACCCAACAGCGAGCAATACATTTGGAGACCTGAATGTAAGAGGGAAAGTAATGGAGGAGATATTTAAAGCATATTAAGTTGGGTTCTCACCATCGCTTTTGCAGCAACCCAAGCTTTGTGATAATTGGGAATGCGAATACGCTCTTCTAAAATTCTTTGCGGTTGAACAGCCTTAATTTTTTTGAATAGACTCAAATAATATTTATAAGCTAAGTAAACTCCAAATCTTGCTTTGAGCGGAAGTTGTACTATACCTTCGTAAGCATCTCTGAAGTCTTTTTCTATATCTTGCTCAATACTGTTTTTCATTTCAGGTGTAAATGCGTTGAAATCAACACCTGGGAAATAGACCCTATTAAGCTGTTGGTAGTCGGCACTCACATCACGCAGAAAATTGACTTTCTGAAAAGCCGAACCAAGTGATTGTGCACTTGGTCTTAAGTGTTCATACTGCTCTTTATTACCATTACAGAATACGAATAGGCACATCAAACCAACCACTTCGGCACTTCCATAAATATATTCTGCGTACCCATTGGCGTCATAAGATGCTTTTTCCAAATCGAATTCCATGCTTTTGAAAAAAGATTCAACCAATGCAAGGTCAATGTTATATTTATTAACTGTGAGTTGAAAGCTATGTAAAATTGGATTCAAGCTGATTCCCCTTTCAATTGCATCGTAGGTCTCTTTCTTGAAGTTACTCAGTAAGAGTGCTTTATCATGATCATGAAAAGTGTCTACGATTTCATCGGCAAATCGAACTAGTCCATAAATATCATAGATAGGTCCCTGTATGTCGGCATGCAACAATTTGATGGCACTACTGAAAGAAGTGCTGTATCGCTTCGTTGTGATGCGGCTGCATTCATGTGAGACATCATGGAATAATCCTATCATACTACGTTGAACTTATTTTTAGTAAGAACTCTCTGAAGTTAAACAATAAAACGCAGTTAGTTTTGGATTGTTCAAAGAGTTTGGCTTATTTTTTAATTTTTCACTTCTTTATTGACTAACCCTGCAATTACTTCCCCACTGATTAAACTTGGTGGCACACCTGGTCCAGGTACCGTTAATTGTCCGGTGTAATATAGATTTTTAACTTTCTTACTCTTACAAGAAGGCTTAAGATTTGCTGTTTGCATCAGTGTATTTGCCAATCCATAGGCATTCCCTTTGAATGCATTGTAATCTGCAATGAAATCTGCATTACAATAAGCACGCGTATATACAAGATGTTCCCTTATATCAACTCCTGTTCTTTCTTTCAATCGATCGCATAGAATTTCAAAATAATGCGCTCTTACTTTTTCATCATCCCCATTTAATCCAGCTGCGATAGGCATCAAGAAGAAAAGATTTTCTCCATTTGCAGGCGCTTGTGTTGCATCAGTTACTGAAGTTGCGCTTAAATAAAAAAGAGGCTCCTTGGGCCAAGCAGGATTTGTATATATTTCTTTTGCATGTTCATTGAAAGGAACATCAAAGAATAGGGAGTGGTGTAATA
>JBDLUR010000011.1:0-2505 GCA_039805205.1 Bacteroidota bacterium | reverse complement strand
AGTATACAATACTGCTCCTTTTCTGAAGGAGGCAATTGAGAGTATGTTGACTCAAACCGAAACTGATTTTGAACTGATTATTATCAATGATGCTTCAACTGACAACAGCAGTGAAGTGATGTCTCAGTTCAACGATTCAAGAATCAGATTGATCAATAACGATAAAAATCTCGGCCTTGCTGTCTCCCTCAATAAAGCAATCAGGGTGTCGACAGGAAAATATATTGCCAGGATGGATGGAGATGATATTGCTCTTCCTACCAGATTTGAAGAACAGTTAAAAATCATAAAATCTGCAGATAGAAGAACGGTAGTTTGTTCTACTTGCTTATTAATTGACGAACACGGTAATAAAATTGGCAAGTGGAAAGACGATAGTAAATACAGCAGTCCCAAAGAAATTCGTAAGCAACTGCCCAACAATAACTGTATCGTACATCCTTCCGTAATGGTAAGGAGAGATTTACTCTCAGAGTTCTTCTATGATCCAGAACAACACGAGTCAGAGGATTATGACCTTTGGTTAAGAATGGCTTCCGATGATGTTCAATTTCTTAAAATTACGCAACCTCTTGTACTCCATCGCATAAGAAAACAGTCATTTACTAGACAAAGACAACAAAATGTCTTTTTCAAATTATTTCGCGTCAAAATAGTATTCCTGTTTCATGAAATCATAAAAGGAAGAATTAATGTATTTATGCTCAAAACATTTGCATTTGGGCTATTTGACATCGTAAAAGCAGCTTTGAAAGCACTGAAAAAAAGTTTCGTTAAATGGCGTACTCGCAATACTTAATGAAAAGAAAGATTGAAGATCTTATTATTTTCCCTTTTGTATTGTTAGGGAAAATAATAAGTAAATGGGTACTTAATGCCGACAGTTTTGACGTACTATTCATTTTCCCTTTTTATCATACTGGTGGAGCAGAAAAAGTCCATTCGCTTATTGCAAATACTTTTAGGAATAAAAAAGCTTTAATCCTGTTTACCAGAAAGTCGACTGACTTAAGATATCTTGATGCCTTTAAAACCAGTGGTCATCAAATCATTGATATTGCTAAGTATACAGATAACAAGCTCTTCTACTGGAACAATCTAGTTTTTCGAGGTGTTATCGGGGACTTAGTCAACCGACAAACAAGCACTCCGATTGTATTTAACGGGCAAAGTAATTTTGGGTATAAACTTTCTCCTTGGATCAACAACAGCATTAAACAAATTGAATTGATCCATGCTTTTTGTTCTTTCTCCTGGATCAGAATTCCTTTTATTGGCTATTACTCGAAAACTATAATGATCAGCCATTATGCCATCGAAGAACATAGACAACAATACAGTAAGTTGGGTATTCCAGAAAAGGAATTCTTGAAAATCAAATACATTACCAACGGTATTCAAATTCCTTCAGGATTGAAAAGAAAAGAAAGAACCAGCGATAGCCTAAAAGTGCTTTATGTGGGAAGAGCAACTGCAGAAAAAAGAGTCAACTTAATTAGTAAAATTGCCAAGCAACTTGCAACTGAAAACACAGATATCAAATTGAGTATGGTTGGAGATGTGCAAAATGAAATCGACCCCCATCTTCAGCCTTACATACATTTTTACGGTGCCATTAATAACGAAGCAGCCTTATTCAATATTTACTTGGAGCATGATGTGTTGATCATGGCTTCTTTACATGAAGGTTTCCCTATTACCATTATGGAAGCAATGGCTGCAGGCTGTATAATTCTATCTACTCCTGTTGGTGACATCCCTCATCATGTTAAACATGGGCAGCATGGATTTTTATTTAGCTCAGTAGCAGATGAAACGATTATCATCAGTGAGTCAATCAAATACTTAAAGCAGATCCAAAATGATACAGCTTTACAGTATCAGATGATAAACAACAACCAACAATATGCTCAAAAAGAATTTGAATTGAGTATTTTTGAACAGCGCTATCAATCTTTATTCGATCAACTAAAATAGACACTTGAAGCCAGTCGTAATTATTGTAATAACCTATAACAGGCCTGCTGATATGCTGGCTTTGTTGAAGAATATTGCTACACTCGACAAAAAAGAGGAATTGCTTGAAGAAGTAATTGTAGTGAATAACAACTCCAATACCGACTACTCAGTTGTTGAGTTGTTTATAAAGGATAACCCTAACCTTCCTATTCAATACATCTTCTCCAATGAGAATCTAGGTGTGGCCAAAGGCAGGAACTTTGCGGTAACTTTTGCAAAAGCCCCCCTATTGGTGATGTTGGATGATGATGCTGAATTAGAGAACAGCAATGCATTGGAATCGATTGTCGACACCTTCAAGAATAACCCTAATCTCGCTATTGCATCATTTAAGGTAAAATATTACAGTACATTAAGCATGCAAGTCAATGCGTTCCCTCACAAAAAATTTGAAGAGAAAAAAGATCTTCATTTTTTTGAGACCTATTATTTTGCCGGAGGAGCACATGCAATAAAAAAAGAAGCCATGGATGCTGTGGGAGGCTA
>JBDLUR010000010.1:0-5432 GCA_039805205.1 Bacteroidota bacterium | reverse complement strand
TGTTGATCATGACCCAATTTAACCATTTTGGCTTTATCTTTAAGCATCACCGAAATTAACTGTCATGAAAAAAATTATGTTGGTCATTGGCTTATTGTTTTTGCTGGATGTTGCATCAGCTAAACAAGCATTTCACCAAAAAGCAAATTATGAATTGGCGTCACGCTTCTCTCCAAAGCGATTGGAGAAAATGATATTTTCTACTGCGGTGGATCCACACTGGACCAAATCCGGAAATAAGTTTTGGTACATGTACCAAACCACTGCAGGCAAGAAGTGGATTGTAGTTGACCCAGTCAAAATGACCAAGACGCCAATGTTTGATAATGATAAATTAGCTGCCAATCTTACTCGAATTGTAAAAGATCCTTTTGATGGCAAACACTTAGGAATTGAAAACCTCAAATTTGTGCGCGACGATAATTGGATTCGTTTCGAAGTGAAGAGCAGTTTAGAGGTTGAGAAAAAAGATACCACAAAGAAAAATGGTGCTGCAACAAAAGAAAAAAAGGTTTTCTATTTTGAATACAATATAGTTACTGATTCATTGGTAGAGTTAAAAGATCACAAGAAGCCAGTCGCGAAACCCAACTGGGCTAATGTATCACCCGACCAACAATGGGTGGTCTATGCAAAGCAGTTCAATCTGTATAGAATGGATACAGCGAATATGCGAAAGGCGGCTTTGAATGAACAAGATTCTACCATCGTAGAAGAGCAGCTGACAAAAGATGGTATGCAGTATTATGGTTTTGGCGAAGGTTTTGGGGAGAGCAATGTGGCGCAATTGGCCAATGCTAAGAAAAGGAAGTATGTGCCAGTATTATGGTCGCCTAACTCACAATATTTTGTAATAACCAAAACGGATAGTCGCAAAGTAAAAGATTTGTGGGTGTTGAACAGTATTGCGGAACCTCGACCCACATTGGAAACTTACAAGTACCACATGCCTGGTGAGAAGGAAGCACCTATCAGAGAAATGCATCTTTTTTCAGTCGCCGATAAAAAAATGCAACGCATTGGTGTAGAATTGTTCAAAGACCAAGAGATCGCTGTATGGTCGGCAGATATGGATAAGAAAATGCGTGATGAAGAACATCGCCCAGCTAAATGGTTAGGAGATGATAGTCGTTTTTATTTTAGCAGGACCAGCAGAGATTTGAAGAAAATCGATATCTGTTCTTTTGATGTTACTGCCATGAAGGTAAATGTGCTGGTGGAAGAACGCCTGAACACCTATATTGAAATTAGAAAGCCTGCTTTGTTTAACAATGGAAAAGAGTTTATCCATTGGAGTGAGCGTGATGGCTGGGCACATCTGTATCACTATGATGCTGATGGAAAGCTAAAGGGACAAGTAACAAACGGACCATGGCATGTGGAAGAGATTGAAGGGGTAGATGAGAAAACCCGCACAGTATTTTTTACCGCCAATGGAAAAGAGGCTGGTGAAGATCCATATTACTTGCATTTTTACAAAGCAGGTCTAGATGGAAGCGGAGTAAAGTTGCTCAATAATGGCGATTTTGATCATGCCGTAGTATTGGATGATGCAAAAAAATATTTCATTGATAATTCATCAAGAGTAAATACTGCGCCAGTTTCTGTCTTGTACGATGCTGCTGGTAAGAAAATGATGGATTTAGAGAAAGCAGATTTATCTGCGCTGATGCAAGCTGGTTACAAATTCCCTGAACCCTTTACGGCTAAAGCAGATGATGGGGTTACAGATTTGTATGGAGTGATGTACAAACCTTTTGATTTTGACTCAACAAAAAAATATCCAGTCATTGCTTATGTTTATCCTGGTCCACAAACTGAATCTGTGAATAAGGCTTTTGGTAGAGGGATGGATCGTATCGATCGCTTGGCGCAATTTGGATTTGTGGTTGTTACTTTAGGCAATAGAGGCGGGCATCCTTCTAGGTCAAAATGGTACCATAATTATGGTTATGGAAATCTGAGAGATTATGGGCTTGCAGATAAAAAAACTGTTATTGAACAACTGGGACAAAAACATAAATATGTAGATGTAAATAGAGTAGGTATTCATGGTCACTCTGGTGGTGGGTTTATGTCGACTGCCGCCATGTTGGTCTATCCTGATTTCTTTAAGGTTGCAGTATCTTCTGCAGGTAACCATGAAAATAATATTTACAACAGATGGTGGAGTGAGAAGCACCATGGCGTGAGAGAACAGATTACTGATAAAGGCGATACCACTTTCTTGTATGCCATTGAAAAGAACTCTGAATTGGCTAAAAACCTAAAGGGTAGATTGATGCTTTCTACCGGTGATATTGATAATAACGTGCATCCAGCCAATACCATCAGAATGGCCAATGCCTTGATTAAGGCCAATAAGCGTTTTGATCTAGTAGTATTGCCTGGTCAGCGTCATGGTTATGGTGATATGACCGAATTTCATTTTTGGTTGATGGGGGATTATTTTAGCAAATGGCTATTGGGTGATTTTTCACAGCCTGTCGATATCATGGAAATGAATAGAGATACGCCTCAAAATCGCAAATAAGGAAAAGCTTTTTTAACTTGTTATCTTTGCAGGGATGAAACCAACGGTCTTATCCCTGCTTTTTTTATGTCTCCTATCACAGGCGTTTGCACAGCAAAAAGATACACTTGTTTCTATGGGAGGAAGGCAAGTGACGCTTACACCTGTCGTCATTAGAAAAGGAACAAATGTTCCTGGATTTATCAAGCGTGTTGAAGACGATTCAACTTTTTACAAAGCGTTTAAAAACCTTCGTGTTCTTAATTATAGTTCTATCAATGATGTGAGGATGTTTGATAAAAAGGGAAGGGTTGAGTCTAGTCTGTATAGTAAAACACGTCAGTGGGCTGCGAATGGTTGTCGCGTTACCAATATCATAGAAGAAAAAGTAGCAGGTGATTACTATGATAGAAGTGGTGAGCCCAACTATTATACAGGGCAGCTCTATTCCTCCTTATTTTTTTCAAAGGATACGGTATGTGGGCAAACCAATGTAATCAGTGATGTACAGCGATCTATAAAAGGTAAGAAGGGCTTGGATAAACGAAAGGAACAATTGAAGATGTTGTTTTTCAATCCTGGAAAAGACATTCCTGGTATTCCTTTGATGGGAAATAAAGTGCAGGTCTTTGATGAAAAACACAGTGACCTATATAATTTCAAAGTAGATATTGATGAATACAAAGGGAAGACAGCGTATGTTTTTACTTTAAAAATTAAAGAGGATCTGTCTTTTTTTAAACGAGACGAAGTGGTAATTGATGAAATGACCACCTGGTTTGATTATAACAGCTTTGAAGTCTTAGAGCGCGATTATAAAATGACTTATAATGCTGGTGTTTACAAGTTTAATGTAAACATGCATGTTGAAATTGATAAAATTGGAAACCTGCT
The DNA here is from genome assembly GCA_039805205.1 of Bacteroidota bacterium. Taxonomy (GTDB): domain Bacteria; phylum Bacteroidota; class Bacteroidia; order Chitinophagales; family Chitinophagaceae; genus Pollutibacter. The sequence goes on along the minus strand of JBDLUR010000010.1, from coordinate 2,026 downwards.
TTATCCAAAGTTAATTCGATACGATGGCAGCTGGGGAGTAATGATCAAAGGCAGTGAAAGAGGTTTGTTTACAGCAACACTCTATGATCTTTCATTATAGTGGTTACTGCTGGTATAGCCTCTCCACTTTTCAATTACCTTTTGCATATCTTCTGCTAACTCACTCTCAAACAACATTTCTTTTTCTGTTGCCGGATGAATGAATCCAAGCGTTTTGGCATGTAGCGCCTGTCTGTTGCAGATATCAAAGCAGTTGTCTACAAACTGTTTGTATTTCGTAAATACAGTGCCTTTCAGAATTCTATCACCTCTATACACATCATCATTGAAAAGCGAGTGTCCTATATGTTGCATGTGGACTCTGATTTGGTGTGTTCGACCAGTTTCAAGAACACATTCAACAAGGGTAACATATTTCAAATCTTCTAAAATACGATAATGGGTGATGGCTTCTTTTCCATGTTCTCCATCAGGATAAACATCCATCAGTTTTCTGAAGCGAGCATGTCTAGCAATATGACCAGTTATGGTACCTTCTGTTTCTTCAAAATTACCCCAGACCAAAGCCATGTACTTTCTTTGTACGGTATGATCGAAAAATTGTTTGGCAAGTTTTACAGCCGCTAGCTCAGATTTAGCAAGTACGATAAGTCCACTTGTGTTTTTATCAATCCTGTGCACCATACCAAACCTTGGTAATTTAGACTCGTCTAAATCAGGTTGTTGTTGTTTCAAATGCCATGCTACGCCATTGATTAAGGTGCCAGAAAAATTACCTGCACCTGGGTGTACCACCATGCCAGCTGGTTTATTGATCACCAATACATGCTCGTCTTCATAAACGATATTGAGAGGTAATTCTTCAGGTACTATTTCATAGGTAACAGGGTCTGTATCTGAATAAAAAATGATCTGATCGGCAGGTTTTACCTTGTAATTGGATTTGATTTTTTGGTTGTTGACCAGTACCATTCCATTGTCAATTGCCCCTTGAATTTTGTTTCTAGAGGTATTAACAACCTTAGATAAGAGGAATTTATCGATGCGCAGCGGTTCTTGTCCTTTATCAACCACTAATGTCAGCCGCTCATATAGCTCTTCTGAAGCTTGGTCTATATTTTCATCCTGATGAATTTCTTCCATTTCCTCCTGCGGCATAATACTTATTTTTGCAAAGTTAATTGATTGTTGACCAATAGCTTCCTCATGCGGCAAGAAGTAGTTTTTAAAGATTTGGGTATCGTAGAATATGGAGAGGCCTGGCAATATCAGGAAAGCTTGTTGAAAGCAAGTACTACGATTAAATCGCAACGCGTAAAAGGAGAGACAACAGATGAGACTGTTCACCACTTGTTGTTTTGCGAACATCCACCTGTATATACATTAGGGAAAAGTGGAGATGAGGCACATGTATTGATTTCAAAAGAAGAACTTGCTAAAAGAAATATTGGCTATTACCCAACCAACCGAGGAGGTGATATTACATTTCACGGACCTGGTCAAGTAGTTGGATATCCGATTTTAGACCTAGAAAAATATTATACGGATATTGGTAAATACTTGAGATCACTTGAGGAAGTGATCATCAGAGTTCTTGCGCTTTATGGCTTAAAAGGCGATAGGAGTCCAGGCGAAACAGGCGTTTGGTTAGATCCAGATAACAAGATGAAGGCAAGAAAAATTTGTGCAATGGGTGTACGTTGTAGTCGCTGGGTAACCATGCATGGATTTGCATTAAACGTGAATACCAACCTCGACTACTTTACAATGATTGTTCCTTGTGGTATTCCTGATAAACAAGTGACATCACTTGAGAAAGAGTTGGGCCATGCATTAGATATGGAAACAGTAAAGCAGCAAATAAAGGAAAAGTTTGCGGAGGTATTTGAGAGTAATCTTATTTGATACCATCAGGGATAAAGAACCTGTTCTTCTCTCTAAGTTTACCAGCTTCATACAATTCGTACTTGAACCAGCCACTTTTGTAAAAATTTGATTTATCAATTTGGAGAAGGGGCTCTTTGAT
>JBDLUR010000009.1:0-5539 GCA_039805205.1 Bacteroidota bacterium | reverse complement strand
ACTATACTTTTACAGTTACCCAAAGACCATAAAATTGAATTTCATCAAGAAGTATACAATGAAAAAAATCAACTGCTCTGCAAAGGAAAGGTTGTATTGTATTTCATGGAAAAAATCACTTTCCAAAAAACTGGAATGCCATTGATGCTAACATCTAAACTAGAACCTTTTTTCAATCATTAAATATGTCCACTAAAGTCCCGAAAACTGTTTCCATAATCACCATAGGTGATGAATTACTGATTGGACAAACAATTGATACCAATAGTGCTTGGATGGCACAAGTCCTGAATAAAGCAGGATTTTCCATCAACAGAAGAGTTGCTGTTGGAGATCAGTGGGATCATATATGGAATGCACTTCAAGAGGAAGAAGCAAAAAATGATATCATTCTCATAACTGGCGGATTGGGTCCCACCTCAGATGATATTACTAAACCACTACTCTGCTCGTATTTTGGAGGGAAGCTGATTATTGATGAAAAGGCCAAAGAAAATGTAGTTGAAATTTTCACCAAAAAACTTAATCGTCCACTCTTAGACAGAAACCTCAAACAAGCAGAGGTTCCTGACGTGTGCATTGTTATCCAGAACCAAAGAGGGACAGCCCCGGGAATGTGGTTCGAAAAAAAAGGGAAAATATTTGTGAGTATGCCCGGCGTTCCATTTGAAATGAAAGGTATGATGGATGATTATGTCATACCAGAGCTACTCAAAAGATTTGATATTGATCCAGTAGAACATCGCACTTTACTTACTGCAGGAATTGGGGAATCCTTTCTTGCAGAGTTACTAACTGAATTTGAAGCAACAATTCCCAAAGGCATCAAACTTGCCTATCTTCCTAACTATGGTATAGTTAGGTTAAGATTGAGTGCAGTCGAGATACTTACTGATATTCATCAATTAGACAACAGCTTCATTCAACTAAAAAACATAGTCAAAGACTATTTGGTAATTGATAAAGATATTAGCCTGCAAGAGGCTATAGCGGAAAAGCTTAAATCAACCGGCAAAACCCTTGCATTGGCAGAAAGTTGCACTGGTGGGTATATTTCACACCTGATCACCTTAATTCCAGGAAGTAGTTCATTTTATCTAGGAGGGGTAGTAAGTTATTCAAATGATTTAAAAGCCGGACTATTAGGTGTATCTGAACTAACCTTATCAGAATTTGGAGCCGTTAGCCTAGAAACAGTAAAGGAAATGGCTGAAGGAGTTAGGAAAAAAACGGGGGCAGATTATGGACTTGCAGTTTCTGGTATAATGGGACCATCAGGCGATACACCGAATAAACCTATCGGTTTTGTTTGTGTTGGTTTTAGCAGCGCAAATGCTGCTGAAACCACTAGTTTTCAATTTAGATTTGATAGAAAAAGAAACATTGAATTGACCGCCGTATACGCACTCAACTTTTTGAGGAAAAGTATTGGATAAGTTATTCCCTTCCAACGAGAAATTAAGAGGGATTTAAGCTAATTTTACGGACGGATTTGGAAACTTAATTGGTAAAATGGCGCTTGTCAATATTTTAATGCCTAAGCTCGGAGAGAGCATCATGGAAGCAACTGTTTTGCGTTGGCATAAGCAGGTAGGCGACTTTGTTAAACTTGATGAGACCTTATTGGATATTGCTACTGACAAAGTAGATAGTGAAGTACCTTCTACTGTTGAGGGAATTTTAGAACAGATCCTTTGCAAAGAAAACGATGTAATTCCCATCGGTTCAATTATCGCCATTATCAGAACCAATGAGCCTGACCAACAACCCATTCAAAGTCCAATCACACAAGTAGCTCCAGTTCAGCCTACTGAAACCATAAAAAATGATGCCGCTGAAGTAATGATTCCTTACCAGCCATCAAATTATACCACACCAGAAAAAGGTGAAAATGGTAGATTCTTTTCTCCTTTAGTAATGAATATTGCTGCTAGAGAAGGAATTCCATTTCAGGAATTAGAAAAAATCCAAGGATCAGGGAATGAAGGGAGGGTCACGAAAAAAGACATCCTTTTGTATTTGGAAAATCGTCAGTTTACCAAAACTGTTGCCCCAATTGAAAGAGCACCAGAACCGCCCGTTATTAAACCCAATCCTGAGCCCATTCAACAACCTGTGCAACAAGCTCCACCAGTTGCTCCAGTATATCAAACTTCACCTCAGCCTACCTCATCTTCACCTCAACCTCCTATTAATATTTCTGGGAATGTTGAGATTATTGAAATGGACCGAATGAGGAAGTTGATATCGGATCACATGACCAAAAGTAAGGCTACAAGCGCTCATGTTACCAGTTTTTCTGAAGCTGATGTAACCAATTTGGTTGTTTGGAGAAATAAAGTCAAGAATGAATTTGAAAAGAGAGAAGGTGAGAAAATCACCTTCACTCCTATCTTTATTGAAGCGATTACGAAATGTCTAAAGAAATTCCCGCTCCTAAATGCTAGCGTTGTAGGAGATACCATCGTGGTTAAAAAAGACATCAACATAGGGATGGCAACTGCATTGCCAAATGGCAATTTGATTGTCCCGGTCATAAAAGGTGCCGACCAATTCAATATAACTGGATTGGCTAAGCAAGTTAATAGACTAGCAAACAATGCTAGAATTGGTAAACTACAGCCTTCAGATACCCAAGAGGGAACCTTTACGTTTACCAATGTAGGTACGTTTGGCAGCTTAATGGGTACGCCAATCATCAATCAACCACAAGTTGCAATTCTTGCTACTGGTGCAATCAAAAAGAAACCTGTCGTGATAGAATCAGAGAAAGGTGACAGCATTGCTATCAGACACATGATGTTCGTATCAATGTCATACGACCACAGAATAATTGATGGCGGTTTAGGTGCAAGCTTCCTGACTGAATTTGTGAAACAACTAGAAAGCTTCGACGGATCTAAAGTATTTTAATCCAAGTTTACAGTAGAAAAAAAACTTCACTCAGTCGAGTGAAGTTTCTAATCCCCATGTCTTTCCTTTTTCGGTGGCTGGTACACCCGACTTCAACCAAACAGCCGGTTTTTCTCCTTTAAGCAACCAGTCGAAAAACTGCTGTTCTCTTATTTGAATATCTTTTCGGTTCTTTCTTTCTACAAGATTATGCGCCTCGCCATTGTAATTCAACATCCAGACTTTTTGATTCAATCTTCTCATAGCCGTAAACATCTCAATACCCTGGTACCAAGGTACTGCACCATCATTGTCATTAGCCATAATCACCAAAGGAGTCGTTACTTTTTTCAAATGAAACAAGGGAGAATTTTCAATATACAATGATTGCTTTTCCCATAAGGATGCGCCAATCCTACTTTGACTTTTCTCATATTGAAACTGTCGGTTCATTCCACTCTCCCACCTTATGCCACCATAAGCACTGGTCATGTTGGCCACTGGAGCACCTGCCCATGCAGCTGCAAAAAGATTTGTCCTTGTAATAATATGCGCAACTTGGTATCCACCCCAACTCTGACCCTGTATGCCCATTTTGGTGCTATCCACCCATCCCTTCTTGGCTAGAGCTCTTGCACCACTTACAACATAATCGAAACCACCTTTACCTGGATAGCCTTTTACATAATGAATATCTGGAGCCAAAACAATATAGCCTCGGCTAACAAAAAACGGAATGTTCAAGCGACTAGGCGTTGGCGCAGGAGGTAAATAATTGTATAACCCATCAGACAAAGTCTCATAGAAATAAGCAATCATTGGATACTTCTTCTTAGGATCATAATCCTCTGGCTTATACACAATACCTGTCGCTGTTTTACCATCATAAGCTTTCCATGTAAATAATTCAGCAGTCATCCAATTGTATTCCTTTTGCTGTGGGTTGATATTACTTAACTGCATAGACAGTTCAAGATCAGCAGAGAAATTGATGTTGGGTGATTGACTAAATGTTTCCTTGGTGTATACATAAGCATTTGCATTTTTTGCTTTTAACAGGTTCCCAAGTGTATATGGACCAATCTTGTATAAATGTGGTTCTTTATCAAAACCTAAATGTAAATGTGCAAATCCTGCTTGCTTATTCTTTTCATTAAATACTCTCAATATTAACTTTTGATCTGCAAGAATATTCCTCTCCTCAGGATCTAGACTCATGTATCGAAATGAAGTATTGTTTTTTCTTCCCCATCCTCCTGTTATCATTTTAGGTAAACCTTTACCATTAGGATCAAGCTTCCAAATATCAAAACGATCATAGACATATAAAGCAGCATCATTCTTCTCCCAACGCATTAATCCATATGGTGTTGGATCGGATGGCATGTCATATTCCTCATCATAAAGTTTTGTAGGAATTGATTTTGATACATTGCTAACAACTCCCTGCTGATAGGTGAAATAATGTTTTTTAGCCATGTCGTACCAAAAGATGTATTTACCTTCTGGAGATAGTTGAGCCATACCCGCTAAATCTTTTATTACTAAAGTTCTTGATCCGTTGAGTGGATCAATTGCGTAGATATCTCTCTTTGTGCCGCCTTCCCATTGCATGGAAACTCTCTTCCCTACATCCGTCATTCCAAGAAATACTTTTCCATCACCCTCATTTGCAATGACAACTTGTGGTAAACTTAGGTCAGCCAATTGGACAAACGATTTGCTCTCTATGTCGAACATTCCTAAATAAGAACGCCTATTTTCTTGTTCTACATTCCTCAATTGATAAGGCTGAAGATAGTCGTCATTATAATGCCAAACATCCAATTTAACCAGATCCATCTCAACTAGACTAGTGTCTCTAGTTGATTTCACGGGTGCAGTTCCCAAAAATAGTCGCTTGCCTGATTTACTAAAATTGGGTGTATAATTTTCATTGATCGTCCAGTTGACTTTCATTCCCACAGTAAACCTATCACCTAGTGTTGAAGCTGAGGAATCACCATTTTTCCAATACCAAAGTTTATAGAATTTTTGAGGTGATTTAAACGCTGAATCTCTCTCTGCTAGAAAAGCAATTTGATACCCATCATCATCGATTGTAAATCCTTTGAAATCATTACCCCCTAACAACAAAGTATCCAATCTATTTTCAAGTGTTCTCCAAATAGAAACGAGCGGCTTTCGTTGTTTATTATTTTTACTGGCAGATGACTCCATCAATAAAATCTTTCCATTGTCACTCCAGTAGTATTCACTCGTAAAAGGAAAAACTTTTTGTTTGTTGTTCGATAAATTAACGAGTACTAAATCTGATCCTTCTTGGACACTTTGATTATTGGGTTCATCACCTTCTGAATCAAGCATAACTTCTTCATCTAAAGATGAAAGATCATCTTGTTCACCTTTAGAACTTAATTTTCTTTTTTGTTTTTTATCAGGTTGTTGTTCAATCAACAATGGTGGTTGAACTTTTATCGAATCTGCCTTTGTTTTTACAGAATCTTTCGGTTGAACTTTTAAAACGGAATCAACTGATTTTTTTGATTTTAAAAAAGCCAAAAAACCAGCTGCATCTTTAGGCAATTTATAAGAGGTAATATCTGAAATTTTATTTACACTTTTAGCAGCTAGATTGAAAATAGCT
>JBDLUR010000008.1:0-3769 GCA_039805205.1 Bacteroidota bacterium | reverse complement strand
CTTCAAACAACAACTAATCAATATCAAACCATCGTTATGAATAAGGTAATCAACATCAACTTTCAAGGTAGGGTCATCCCAATTGAGGAGCCAGCTTATGAAGAGTTAAAAAAATACATCGATAGTCTACGTAATTATTTTGCTAAAGAAGAAGGCAAAGAAGAAATCATCAACGACATCGAAAACAGAATTGCTGAGCTGTTTAGTGAAAAGCTAAAAGCTGGACAATCGTTCATCAGTGAAGCGCATGTTGCTGCAATTATTGCAAGTATGGGCAGACCAGAACAATTTGATGAAATCAGTTTTGAAGCACAAACTGAAACTTCATCTTCAACTGAAAAAGAAACTTCACAACAGTATCAATATGATCCTTCTCCGAGAGGTTCTTTGTTTAGAAATGCAAACGATAAAATGTTGGGTGGTGTTTGTAGTGGTATAGGTGCGTATTTAAAAATTGATACAACCTTGGTTAGGGTTTTGTTTGCTATGTTGGCTTTTGGTGCATTCGGAACTGGACTGGTATTATATATCATCTTGTGGGCAATCTTACCATCTAGATTTTTAAGTCCAGTTGCTGTAACAAGAAAACTCTACCGTGATGCAGATCAAAAAGTAGTCGGTGGTGTATGTAGTGGTATTGCACAGTATTTTAAAATCGCAGTTTGGATACCACGTTTGATTTTTGCTTTGCCAATTATCATCGGGATTCTAAAAATTCCTTTTACCATTTTATTTTTTCCTGTTGCTGCCTCTTTTTCTGGTACCATGTTGTTGATTTACATCATCCTTTGGATTGTGGTGCCTAAAGCAATTACTGCATCTGAAAAATTAGAAATGAAGGGACAAAGTGTTAACCTTGAATCTATCAAGCATAAAGTACAGGATGAGTTACAGGGAGTTAAGAAAAACTTTACGGATAATGCATCAACTTGGAAAAATAACATCGGTACTAAGGTAGATGAGTGGGGTAAAGAAGTGAATGAATCTGCGAGAAACTTCGCAGGGGAAGCTGCGCCAGTTCGAAAAACAGGAAATAAGCTTCTTCGTTTTATTGTGACCCTTTTTAAAATATTCTTCTTATTTATTTTTAGCATTATTGCAATCGCATTGGTAGTTGCAACTTTTGGTATGGGTGCCGCCGTTAGTGCGCTGATGCCTTTGAAAAACTTCATTGCTGATGGCAATACCATTCAATGGTATGCTTGGGGTACTTTGATCCTCTTCATTTTAGTGCCAGTTATTGCACTTATTCAATGGTTAATAAGAGCCATCATTGGGCACAAATCAAAATCTAATGCAATTGCTATAACTTTTGGTTCATTGTGGGCTTTGGGCTGGGTGGCTTTGGTGATGCTTATAGCAACAGTTTCAAAACAACTAAATCGACCAGGATTGGTAAAGGAGGAAGTAGCACTAGTACAACCATCCACTGGGAAATTAAAAATTGAATTTAAAGAAGCCAACGGAACATACTATCCACTTGATTTAGATATTGATAATGATTTTGATATTAGACGTGACAACGATGGACTATTTTTATCCCGTAATGAAGACTCTTTGTTGATATCTAATATTCGTGTATCAATTGAGAAAAGTCCGGATAGCTTATTTCATGTAACCTTAATTAAACGTGCAAGATCATCTTCTCCAGTATTGGCAGAAGGCTTTGCTGAAAAAATTTCCTACACCGTATCACAACAGGATAGTTTATTACAATTGCCTTTATCGTTTCCAATTACTACAACAACAAAATTTAGAAATCAGCAAGTGATGGTTGAGGTTAAAGTACCAGTAGGTAAAGAGGTTTATATTGATAAGCGTGCAGATGAATTAAGTTGGTATACAGTCAGGGCTGGGCAGCGTGGTTTAAATATCGATATAGAAAATGGTTACGATGATCCTTCATGGAGAACAGGAGTTTGGTACATCATGAAAGCTGATGGTATTGAAAGAAAGAACAAAGAAGAATTGAGTGATGATGAGCGTTTGGATAAAATGATGAAGAAATTTGAAAAAGAAATTGAGGGTGAAGGCATCGATGTAGAAGATATTGACATAAAGGTTAAAGATGGTGATACTTCAATCAATGTTAACCTAAATACATTTGTGCCTAAGGCTCCTACACCACCAACACCACCTGATCGTCCAACAATCGATGAGGGTGTAGAAGAAGAAATTGTTTTTTCCTCGCCTTCCAAAAGCAGGCGACTTTTATTCGGAGCAATGAATTTGCTGAAATTAGGAAGGTAATCAAAGGGGCTTGGCCCCTTTTTTTTATATTTGCACCTATGAAATCAACTCCATTTACCCATTTGCATCAGTCGCTTGGCGCCAAGATGGCCGAATTTGCAGGATACAATATGCCTATCTCCTATTCAGGCATTAACGATGAGCACCATACAGTGAGAAATCATGTAGGTGTTTTTGATGTGAGTCACATGGGTGAATTCATTCTAAAAGGTGAACACGCGTTGGCCTTAATCCAGAAGGTAGGTACAAACGATGCATCAAAATTGACAAACGGACAAGCACAATACAGTTGTCTGACCAATGAAAATGGTGGAATTGTAGACGATATGTTGGTGTATTGCGTTGAGCAGAACAAGGTTTATATGCTTGTAGTCAATGCATCGAATATTCAAAAAGATTGGGAGTGGATCATGCAGTTCAATGACGGAAGTGTGGAGATGCATAACATTTCTGACAAAACCTGTTTATTAGCAGTTCAAGGTCCGGATGCTACTAAAGCATTACAACCATTAACTGATATGGACATCCTTAACATGAAATATTACACTTTCTCAAAAGGAAAGTTTGCTGGTGTTGACAATGTATTGGTAAGCGCGACTGGTTATACAGGCGCGGGTGGTGTTGAAATCTATTTTGAAAATGAAGGTGATAGCGCCGAGAAAATTTGGAAAGCCATTTTCGAAGCAGGTGCTGCATATGGAATAAAGCCAGTCGGTTTAGGTGCGAGAGATACCTTGCGTTTGGAGAAAGGTTATTGTTTGTATGGTAATGATATTGATGATTATTCTACACCTTATGAAGCAGGATTAGGATGGATCACCAAACTCAATAAAGAGTTCACTGCCTCTGAATTTTTGAAAAAGCAAAAAGAGACAGGAACAGAAAAGAAGTTGGTTGGTTTTGAAATGACTGATCGTGCAATACCACGTCATGATTATATTATTAGAGATGCAGAAGGAAATTTAATTGGTCGCGTTACTTCAGGTACTCAATCCCCTACCCTTAACAAGGGTATTGGTATGGGTTATGTATTGAGTGATTTTGCACCAATCGGTTCTGAAATTTTCATTGACATCCGCGATAAACAAATGAAGGCTGTCGTGGTACAACTTCCATTTGTAAAATAATTTCTCGATGAGTTCCAAAGAACGCAGTTTAATTACCTGCCTCTCCCCTGCATTATTAAACTTGTATGATATAACCAACAGTGTTGTAGTTATTATTGATGTGTTGCGTGCAACCTCTACTATTGCAACTGCATTATACAATGGTGCATCTTGCGTGATACCTGTTTCTTCTGTGCAACGCTGTATTGAGTTGGGTAATGAGATGGGTGGTATAACAGCCGGTGAAAGGGATGGTAAAGTGGCAGATGGTTTGAGCTATGGTAATTCACCATTTGAGTATCCTCGTTCTTTTGTAGAAAATAAAATATTGGTATTGACCACTACCAATGGTACTAAGCTGTTGCATATGGCCTTAGACAATGGGGCACCTGAAATCATTACAGGATCTTTTC
>JBDLUR010000007.1:0-15129 GCA_039805205.1 Bacteroidota bacterium | reverse complement strand
CGCCTCTCGTTAATTTTATCGACAATGATATCACATTCAGATTTGTTGAATTTCAACCTATTGAATTCAATGAAAATAGGGTATCAGGTAATGAGCCGCTTGCTGCAAACTTGCCCGCACTAATTGCCTATTATGTCAATATCATATTGGGATTAGATTATGATTCCTATGCGCCGCGCGGAGGAGATCCCTTTTTTCAAAAAGCAAATCTCATTGTCAGTGCTGCCCCAGAAGGTCGTTCTATTGCAGGTTGGAAGCCATTCGACGGACAAAGAAATCGTTACTGGCTTGCAGAAAATCTTCAAAATGCAAGATATGCTTTAGTACATGATGCGGTCTATACCTATTACAGACAAGGAATGGATAAACTGATTGAAAATGATGCCGTTGCAAGAGAGCAAATGCTCAACAGCATCAACATGCTCAATACCTTAAATATTGAAACGCCTAATCTGATGATCATGCCTTTTTTCTTTCAGGGAAAATCAGATGAAATCATCAAGATCTATAAAAAGGGTACTCCTCAGGAAAAATCTAGAATCCTTGATCTGTGTTCTAAGTTAGACATTGCTAATGCTTCTAAATACCGACAGGAATTGAAATGAAATGGAAGTTGATCATATGCTGTTTGTTAGCAACTACAATCGTTTCTTGCGCTGATAAAAAGGGGAGTAGCCAAGAGATAGTCGAACAAGATAAAATGGCTAATATCATGTACGATGTTCTCCTTGCTGAAAGTTTTGTTGAGTCGTATTTGATGAAAGACACTACCCTAAATAAAGATTCTTTGCTCAAAGTAGAAATGGATAAAGTGCTCAAAGTGTATGGAATAACATCTAATACTTTCTCACAGAGCTATTTATATTATAAAGCACATCCCCTATTATTAGAGACAGTTATGGATTCGGCACATGAACGTGCTGTAAGAGGAAGAACGGATGTATTCATCTTAAGGCAACCCCAAAAAAGAAGATGATATGTTTCTTACCAAAGACGATTTGAAACTATCTTATGGCGTAGACCTTGTTATCGGAAAGTCGTATATAGATCGTGAGGTTCCTAAAGATAACTTGTATTGGAAGGCGAGAAAAATCTATGTTCCGGGTGCATCGGGTTATATTTTTATGCCTATCTATGCCGACTTACTACGAAGATCTGGGGCGTCAATTTCTTTTCTTTTAGATGAAGTCTATTTCTCCATCAATGAATCGATTTTACATAGTGCTGCTCTATTAGAACACCAACAAATTGATTGGGCTACACATATAGAACAATGTATCACAATTGTAACGCCTCATGTATCAAGAACCTTGTTGTTTGAGGAATTAAAACAATACTTGCTTGCACATAAACCCATCAAAGCAATGGGATCTAGATTGGGTACTGATTTCCCGTCGCTCAACAGAGCAGATAGTTACCTGCTTACACTTGCATGCATTCCTGATATCTTATTTGATGAACAAAAAGCAATTGATGCATGGTATGCCATGATTACCTACTTCTTGCTGATGGATGACCTAGCAGACATTCGTGAAGACCTTACCAATAATGAGGAAAATGCTGTTCTAGAAGCCGGATTAAATCAACAGGGAATTGATAAAATTGAATCCATGATGAATGAGGGGATAGATAAATTGAATCTCATTAATCCAGTGCTAGCCAATCGAATTGAGCATAAAAAAAGCCTGATCGATATTGCTCATTTGATTGAGTCGATCAGGCGTTCTCTCTAACCACATTAGTTTTTAGAATGGCAGGTTGTCGCTTTCATCGGATGTGCCAACAGCATCTCCATTTCCTTCTTGTCCCGCATCGCCTTTTGCACCACCCAAAAGTTGAACACTTGAAATCCTCATGCTGAGTGAACTTGCAGCAGTACCATCAGCTTTTTGATAAGCACGTGCTTCAGGGTTTCCTTCAACATAAACCAGTTGTCCTTTTTTTAAATAGGGAGCAATAGCTGTTCTGTCGGTCCAATACGCACATTCAACCCAAGTAGTTTTTTCTTTCTGCACACCAGAAGCGTCTTTGTATCGCTCACTATGAGCGACACTAAAATTGATTACATTTTTTCCATTCACGACATTGGTAGTACAATCTTTACCTAAATGTCCAATTACTTGTAGCTTTATCATACTCTTTAATTTATTACTCGAAGATGGACCAAAGTAAAGTTAATTCAGCGTGCTTATCTACAAATAGGGACGAGAGTTTTCCACCAAAACCGAGTTGTTTTCATCCATAGTGTCTTAACACCTCCCTCAATTCTAGTATATTGCAATTCACAAATTACGTATGGAAAAGGTAGTCTCTTATCAACAGTTGATTGAAATCACCACGCAAGTTTTTCTTGCCATAGGATGTTCAGAAGCGCATGCCGCTTCTGCTGCAGAAGTTCTTGTGGCTGCAGATTTAAGAGGTATTGATTCGCATGGAGTTGCCCGTTTATCCGGTTATGTTCGCTTGTGGGAAGCAAAGCGTGTAAATGCAAAGCCTGATGTACAGCTTGTACACGAAACGCCATCAACCGGTGTAATTGATGGTGATCAGGGGCTAGGATTGGTTGTAGCACCTATAGCCATGAAAGTGGCTATTGAAAAGGCGAGACAAGTAGGTACTGGTTGGGTAAGTGTTTGTAACAGTAACCATTTTGGCATTGCAGCATACCATGCCATGATGGCTTTGGAAGAAGATATGATTGGGATGGTTATGACTAATGCCAGTGCATTAGTGGCTCCAACATATGCAAAGGAGAGGATGTTAGGAACCAACCCAATTTGTGTCGCAATTCCTGCTGGCCTAGAACCGGCTTTTGTTGCTGATATGGCCACAACTACAGCAGCAAATGGCAAATTGGAAATACTACAACGCAAAGGCCTAGATACACCCACAGGTTGGGTGCAGGACAAAGAGGGGGTGCAAGTGACTGATGCGCATGCGCTTAAATCTGGAGGTGCGTTGTTGCCCCTGGGAGGCGATAGAGATCATGGCAGTCACAAAGGATATGCATTAGGTGCTATTGTCGATATTTTTTCAGCAGTCTTGAGCGGGGCTAATTATGGCCCATGGGTTCCTCCTTTTCCAGCATACGTGCAAATGCCTGAAAACCAGCCGGGAAAAGGTATTGGTCATTTTCTCGGAGCAATGCGCATAGATGCTTTCAGAAAAAAAACTGACTTCAAAAAAGATATGGATCATTGGATTCAACGGTTTAGGACAGCTACACCAATTGATTCCTCACAGAAAGTACTAATACCTGGTGATCCTGAGCGTGAATCTGAGCAAGCCAGACGTAAAGAGGGCATACCTTTATTGACAGTAGTTTGGGAAGATATTGTTTCAGTTGCTGAAAAATTAAACATCAAGATTTAACTTCGCATCAAATAACTAGAGCTTATGAAGATCATGAAGTTTGGCGGAACCTCTGTTGGAAAGCCGGAGAGAATGTTTCAAGTTAGAGATCTCATTACAAAAGATGATGAACCCAAGATCGTTATATTGAGTGCATTGAGTGGTACAACCAATACACTTGTTTCAATTGGGGATGCAATGTCTGCAGGGGATAAAGACAAAGCAACTTCTATCATAGAACAGTTGCATGATCACTATAAGAAATTCATCAATGAATTGCTGTCTGATGACCAAATTAAAACCAAAGCTCAAAAGTTAATTAATGAGCACTTTGATTTTCTGAACATCATCACTAAGATTTCATTCAATGATGCATTGAATAAAGATATTTTGGCGCAAGGCGAATTGATGAGTACGAAGCTTTTCTCTTGTTATTTAGAGCAAGAAAAACAAGAACATCTTTTGTTACCTGCGCTCGACTTCATGGCTATCGATGCTAATGATGAGCCTCAAGTACTAGAAATAAGAGCGAAGCTCAGTAAGATATTAGATCAACACCCAGGTGTAAAAATGTTTATCACACAAGGGTATATCTGTAAGAATGCTAAGGGAGAAGTGGATAATTTAAAGCGAGGTGGGAGTGATTACTCTGCCTCTTTGATTGCAGCTGCTGTAAATGCGAGTGTTTGTGAAATATGGACCGACATAGATGGTATGCACAACAATGACCCTAGGGTAGTGAAGGCAACACGTCCAGTAGAACAGTTGAGTTTTGATGAAGCTGCAGAGTTAGCCTATTTTGGAGCCAAGATTCTGCATCCTGCTTCTATATGGCCAGCACAACAGTTTAATATTCCTGTCAAGCTTTTGAATACCATGCAGCCAGATGCAAAGGGCACAGTGATCTTAGAAGAAGCAGATGCTGACGGTGTTAAGGCTGTTGCTGCTAAAGATGGTATCGTTATGGTAAAGATTAAAAGCAGTCGCATGTTACTTGCCTATGGTTTTCTTAGGAAGATTTTTGAAGTCTTCGAAAAATACAAGACATCAATTGATATGATCACTACTTCTGAAGTAGCAGTATCAGTAACCATTGACAATACAACACATCTAGATCAAATTGCCAAAGAGCTAGCTCCATTGGGTGATTTGGAGGTGTTGCAAGGTCAAACCATTATTGCAGTAGTAGGAAACAAGTTAACAAGTGAGCCACAATTGTTGTCTAACTTATTTAATTCGCTCAATCATCTGTCTATAAACATGGTTAGCTACGGAGGTAGTTTACACAATGTTTCTATCCTTATTCCAACAGAACAGAAAAATGATTGTCTTAAATCATTGAATAAAGGGCTATTCGGATTGGATTAATCAAAATAGCCCTTAAATTATTTAGATGATAAGCATGGCATCACCATAGCTGAAGAAACGATATTTATCCTTGATTGCCTTTTTGTATGCTTCCATGGTTAGTTCATAACCTGCAAACGCACAAGCCATAATCAACAAGGACGTTTTTGGAAGGTGGAAGTTGGTAATCAATGAATCACAGATTGCAAATTCATGCGGTGGATGAATGAAGATATTTGTCCAACCCTCTGATGGTTTTAAAAGTTTGTCAGCAGTAAAAGTGCTTTCTAAACCACGTAAAGTGGTTGTGCCAACAGAGCAAATTCTGTGTCCCTCAGACTTGGCCTTATTTACGATTCTGCAGGCATTTTCATCCACTTTGTAATATTCTGCCTCCATTTTATGCTTGCTGAGATCTTCTACTTCTATTGTTCTGAAGGTGCCAAGACCTGTGTGCAAAGTCATTTCAGCAAATCTGATGCCTTGAATTTCAAGACGCTTGATTAATTCAACAGAAAAATGCAAACCTGCTGTTGGTGCAGCTACAGCCCCTTCATGTTTTGCATAAACAGTTTGGTAGCGCTCTCTATCCATTTCATCTGGCTTGCGCTTGATGTACTTGGGTAGAGGAGTTTCTCCAAGGGTATTTAAAATCTCCTTGAATTCTTCGTCTGAACCTTCAAATAAAAACCTGATTGTTCTACCTCTAGATGTAGTGTTGTCAATTACTTCAGCTACCAGTTCGTCAGCATCACCAAAGTATAATTTATTGCCCACGCGAATTTTTCTTGCGGGATCAACAATCACATCCCAAAGTCGGTTTTGTTTGTTTAATTCTCTGAGCAAGAAAACTTCAATCTTGGCTCCAGTTTTTTCTTTTCTTCCATACATCCTGGCTGGGAAAACCTTGGTGTTGTTTACAACAAACACATCCTTCTCTTCAAAATAATCAAGAATATCCTTGAATGTCTTGTTCTCGATTAAACCGGTGTCTTTGTGTACTACCATGAGTCTTGCATCTTCTCTGCGCTTGGTAGGTGTCTGTGCAATGAGATTGAGGGGGAAGTCGAACCTAAACTGGGATAGTTTCATGCTAAATTGATTTATTGCCTGAAACAAATCCTGGTGCCCCATAAAGAGGAATCCAATCCTGCAAACCTGATCTTACGGCATCAGATTTGTTTTTGGCATATTGTAGGATGCAAAATTAATGAATTATTGTGGTTTTGTAATTTGTGTTTTTTCCTAATTTTTACCACAAGAATAAAGCTAATTTAAAACTTTAGATGCCTTACTGTAAGGCCGTTGTTAATCAATTGTTTAAGTGATTCAATTCCTATTTTAAGGTGAGTTTCTACAAAGCTGGCAGTTACTTTCTTATCACTTTCTTCAGTCTTGATCCCTTCTGGAACCATGGGGGAGTCGCTTACCAAGAGTAAAGCACCGGTTGGGATTTTATTAAAGAATCCTACTGAAAAAATAGTGGCAGTTTCCATGTCTATAGCATAGGCTCTAATCTTTTGGAGGTAGGTCTTAAAGTCTTCATCATGTTCCCAAACTCTTCTATTGGTAGTATAGACAGTGCCGGTCCAGTAATCCAATTCGTTGTCTCTGATGGTTGTTGAAATTGCTTTTTGGAGGGCGAAAGCAGGAAGTGCAGGAACCTCGCTTGGGAAATAGTCGTTGGATGTTCCTTCTCCTCTGATTGCTGCAATGGGGAGTATGAGATCGCCAATTTTGTTTCTCTTTTTAAGTCCTCCACATTTTCCAAGAAAGAGAACAGCCTGAGGTTTAATGGCAGTTAGCAGATCCATGATGGTTGCTGCAGTTGGACTACCCATGCCGAAGTTGATGATGGTAATGCCGTTGGCAGTGGCTGATTGCATGGGTTTATCCATCCCCACCACTTCAACATTGTTCCAGGTTGCAAAAAGTTCTACGTATTTGCTAAAGTTGGTTAGCAGGATATATTGACCAAATTCAGATAAGGCCATCCCTGTATATCTGGGAAGCCAATTGTTAACGATTTCTTCTTTGCTGTTCATGTTTGAGGCTTTTCAGTTCGAAATTACTGATTACTTTGCATGCATGGTTGAATTGGTATTTCCTGAACCTGATTTTAAGATAAGAGAGCAAAATGGAAGGCCTGAATTATTTGATGTGATTCGGTCAAAATGGGTTGCCTTGGGTCCAGAGGAGTGGGTTCGCCAAAATTTCATTCAATGGATGGTGAAAGTCAATCAAATTCCTTTGTCTGCTATTGCTGTAGAAAAGCAGTTGAAGTTGGGACAAGAGAGTAAAAGGTTTGATGTTTTAGTTTACAATGCTCATTTACAACCATGGATGATGGTAGAATGTAAATCGATGGATGTGAAATTGGACGAATCTGTCTTGATGCAGTTGCTGTCTTATCATGTTGCGATACCAGTCGATTATTTGGTAATTACCAATGGTATAACTTGTCATGTTGCTGAAAAAAAGAATGGGACCGCTGAGTGGGTCCCATTCTTTCCAAAATATTGACTTCCCTAGTTATGGGAAGATACCAAGCTCTGCATAACTGGTTCCCACCTTATTAATGGCCACCACAAATGCTGCAGTTCTCATATCTTTTATTTCTGGATTTTGTTTCCAACAATCCAGGATTTCGTTAGTTGCTTTAATCATGGTGTCTTCTAGTCCACTTCTTACTAGGTCAATTTCATCCGGACCATGAACAAGTAGGTTTTTTTGAATGTCTGTTACTTTTCTGCCGGTCATTTCTTCGATATGTGAAACCAGATTTGCGTTCTGGTTTTCCATGAATCTTTTTTCAACCCTTCCGTAACGAACATGGCTCAGGTTTTTTACCCACTCAAAATAAGAAACGGTAACACCACCTGCATTCAAATACATGTCTGGTACAACCAAAACACCTTTGTTGATAAGAATTTCATCTGCTTCAGGTGTAAGCGGACCATTTGCGGCCTCTCCAATTATTTTTGCTTGGATCTTTGAAGCATTATCTCCATTGATAACATTTTCTAGAGCAGCAGGAATCAAGATGTCGCAAGGTGCTTCTAGTGCATCTGTGTTTTTGTTGAAATTAGTAGCACCTGGGAAGTTCAAAATAGAACCTGATGCTTTTCTATGTTGGAACACTGCCTCAACATCTAATCCCGCTTCATTATATATAGATCCTTCATACTCCGCTAAACCCACAACCAATGCTCCATTCTCTTGGAAGAATTTAGCAGCATGGTAGCCTACATTACCAAGACCTTGAACAATTATCTTTTTTCCTTCAACGCCTGTGGTGAGTCCGAGTTTTGACATTACATCGGCATTATTACAAACTTCTCTGATACCGTAGAATACGCCGAGTCCGGTTGCTTCTCTTCTGCCTCTAACGCCACCCTGACTCACTGGCTTACCAGTAACACAGGCAAGTGAATCAATTTCACCTGGATGCATAGCTATATAGGTATCAAGAATCCAGGCCATTTCTCTTTCACCGGTACCGTAGTCGGGTGCTGGAACGTCTTCACCAGGACCGATAAATTTTTTCTTGATTAATTCGCTGGTATAACGTCTAGTTATTTTTTCAAGATCGTAGGGAGAGTACTTTTTAGGATCGATAGTGATTCCACCTTTCGCACCCCCAAAAGGAACGTCTACAATGGCACATTTATAGGTCATGAGTGCCGCCAAAGCCATCACTTCATCTAAGTTCACCATTTCGCTAAAACGAATACCGCCTTTACAAGGTTGCTTGTGATGGGAGTGTTGAACACGATAGGCTTTAATTACCTCAACCTTATCACCAATTTTAACAGGGAAGTGCATTCTCAATACACTGTTGCATTGTTTGATTTGCTCTAAGATACCTTGATCAAAATTGGTGAATTTAGATGCCTTGTCGAAGCTTTTACATACTGCGTCAAAAAAACTATACTCTGGATTCATGGCAAATGATTTCGTTGATAATGGATGGTTAGCCGGAAAAGATTAAGCTTCTTTTTCCAGTTTAGTAATTTTTCTGTCTAGTCTAATTACATATGCAATTAGTCCAAATAAAATAGTTAAAACAACAGCAACTACTACATAAATCTTGCCATTGCTTCTCATAACACTGGCAGTTGTTTCATTAGCGATAACTGCTTCCTGTGCTTGTGCGCTGAAAGCGAATAAAACAGCCATTAGTGTGGTTAATTTATTTTTCATTGTTGGTCCATTTTTTTTCTGTGAGTAATTTATATCTGATGATTATTGTGGTAATCCAAACGCCCATGAAAGTCCAGCCAAGAACTGCCGGATAGAATACCATGCGCATTCTTGCATCGATGTCATTGAAGTTCAGCGCAGGATTTCCTTCTTGCCCTGGATGCAAACTTGGCAAAAGTCTTGGTATGATCCATATCGAAGGAAACAACATGGCATAAGAGAAGATGTTGTATACAGCACTTACCCTCGCTCTTTGGTCAAGATCGGCAATTGAACTTCTTAAAATAAAATAAGCACCATAAATCAAAAGGGCCGTAGCTGCACCAATTAATTTCGGCTCTCTCATGATTGAGCCAAAAGAAGCATAGGCCGGATTGTTTGGATCTGCCCATGTATAGCTCGCCCAAATAGCCCCGGTTGCATAACCTAATAAACCCATATAGGTTCCAGTACCTGCATAAGAGACGGCCTTGATGTCATGTTCAATTTTACCATTTCTCAAATACTTGATACTATGAATAATTGAAATGGTATAAAGTATCATCATTGCAAACCACATGCACACATGGTAGTAAAGGTTGCGGATGGTTTCGCCTAATTGTGATAGTTCCGGAACAGGTAAAAGTAGTCCGCCTACTACTGCGTAGACAAGGAGGACAATAGCGCTGATTTTCAACCAATTGAATTGCATATTATAGTTTCAGTTTTCAAAATTAGGGGCTTCGGTCAATCTTTCCATAAAAATGGATATAAAATAACCGCCATGAGTATAATTAGAATATCCAAGGCAAACAATAACAGTACCAACTGTGTTGGCACACCTTGGTTAAATATTTCTGAAAAAGCTGTTTTGGATAACCGAACTAGTAGTAAAAGCTGTGGAATTATAATAGGAAATCCAAGTATAGCCATCAATGAAGCTTGTTGCATGGCTTTCGAAGCAATAGCCGCAAGCATGGTAAATACCAAACTCAATCCAACTGCACCTACTAAACTAATTAAAAAGAATTGTAGAAAAGAGGTAGTTAAATCCCCCATGAATAAGGTAAAAAGAACAAGATTGATGGTGCTCATCAGTAGCATTAAAATAACATTGTACGTGAGCTTGGATAAAATGAAAACTACGGGTGAAGTAATAGAATAGTAGTATAACATTCTACCTCTTGCTTCTTGTAAAAAACTTTTGGCTACGGCATTAATACAAATGAACAATTGAGTTATCCAAAATAAAGCGTTCCAGGTATCCGAATCTGGGGCATCCATGGTCAGATATAAAACAAAGACTGTAGATGCAACATAGAGCATTACGCCATACAAAGTATGTTGTTGCCTTGTTTCTAACAATAACTCTTTCTTTAAAAGAGAAGTATATTGATTAAATGTATTCAATGCTGTTTGTTTATTGATGGAAACAGTTTCTGCACCTTGCTTCATAATGCTCTTTTTCGCCTAGTACTACTTGATCCTTATTTTGAGTTGTTCGGTAAGAATAACTTGCAATACCGCCGCATTGCATACAAATAGCATGAAGTTTGGTAACATAGTTGGCTATTGAGAGCAAATGGGGTATTGGTCCGAATGGTTTTCCTGTATAATCCATATCTAGACCAGCTACAATGACCCTTTTACCTTGATTAGCCAAAGTTTCACATACTTCAACGATTTTTTCATCAAAAAATTGTGCTTCGTCAATGCCAACAACATTAAATGGCTCAGCTAAATTGAGCAAATCGACTGAAGAAGAAATTGGTAGAGCGCTTGCTTTATTTTCATTGTGGGAAACAATTTTTCCTGCATCGTATCGTACATCAATTTCTGGTTTAAATACGCCAACTCGCATGTTGGCTATTTTTGCTCTATTCAGCCTCCTTATAAGCTCTTCAGTTTTGCCTGAGAACATTGATCCACATACAACCTCTATCCATCCTGTCTTGCTATTGTTATTGGGTTCTATAAACATGTCATTTTTTTTATTGAAAGCCTAGGGGGTAAAAGTACCAAAAGACGATTAAACAAAAATTTTAGGCTCGTTCATTTAAGCATATGTTGTTGTTCAATGAGGGCTATAATCTTTTTTGTTGCGCCGGTACGCTGATTTACAAATTGTTTTGATAACTGGTTTTTTTCGTCAATTTTTTCAGGATGATTGAGTAGCTCGTTCATTTTATCTTGGAGTTCATCCACATTTGAAAATGAATAGGCAAGTGAGCTATCAATCATTTCATTTGCTTCATTTGCTTTTGCATAATTGGGACCAAAGACTACAAAATTGCCATAAACAGCTGCTTCAAGAATATTGTGTATGCCCGCTTTATTGAAACCGCCCCCAACATAAGCAATTGTAGCATATCGGTATAGCTTTGATAATAATCCAATACAATCAATAATTAACACATTGTACTGTTCTGGTTGATCTGTATTGTCGATTGTAGAAAAAAGGATAGACTCAGGGAATAAATCTTTTAAGGTTGAGATGTTCTTTTGTGAGGGTTCATGTGGCGCAATGATAAGTTTTAATCGGGGTTGATTAATCTGTATTGCCGCCAATATTTTTTCATCATCATGCCAAGTGCTTCCTGCAACAATAGCTGCTTGGTTATCTAAAAATCGCTCAATGCCATTGTGTTGAAATGGTTGATCAGATAAAGCTTTAACTCGATCGTATCTTGTGTCTCCACCCAAACTGAAAGTAGTCTCAATTTTATGCTCATTGAGCATTTCCAAGGCGTCATCGCTTTGTACAAAAATATGCCTGAAAAGCGCAAGGGTCTTTTTCATGAAAGCCGACCAAGGCGAAAAGGTAAACTGTTGGGGATATACTACAGCTGAAATCAATATACTTGGAATTCCTTTTTCTTTTAAAACGGATAAATAATTGAACCAAGTTTCGTATTTGATGAAAATGGCCAGTTTGGGTTTAGTAATTTCAAGGAATAAACGGGCATTGTGTTGGGTATCCATCGGTAAATAAAAAACCATATCGGCACCAGCATAATTCTTCCTGACTTCATATCCGGAGGGTGAAAAGAAGGTGAGCAAAATGCGGTAGCCTGGATACTTTAGCCTGACTTCCTCAATAACGGGTCTTCCTTGTTCAAATTCACCTAAAGATGCACTGTGGAACCAAATGATAGGTTTTGGACTCTGATCAACTGCCCACTGTAGTCGTTTAAACTGATTTTTTCTGCCATTCACCCAACGCGCTGCTTTGGGGTTCCACATCGAAGCAACCCGAATGAAAAAAGGATAAAGTTGGACAAACAAATTATAAAAAAACTTCATTGTCTGATATCGGCTGCAAAGCTACGTCCTTCTCCATGAATGCCTTCATTTTTCTTACCTTTGCCGCAAACTTGAAAACTAATGGTACCTATTCAAATGGTCGACTTAAAAAGGCAGTATCTTAAGATAAAGCCTGAAGTTGATGCTGCAATGTCAAATGTGCTAGATACCACTGCATTTATCAATGGTAAAGCGGTTTCAGAATTTACAGAACATCTTCAAACATATCTTGGTGTTAAGCATGTAGTTCCCTGTGCAAACGGTACTGATGCTTTACAGATTGCGATGATGGCTTTAGGGCTAGAACCAGGTGATGAAGTGATTACCCCATCGTTTACTTACATTGCTACAACAGAGGTAATTGCGCTACTCCGACTAAAACCAGTTTTTGTAGATGTAGATCCTGATACATTTTGTATTGATGCAAGCAAAATTAGAGCAGCCATTACTCCCAAAACCAAGGCGATTGTTCCAGTTCATCTTTATGGTCAGTCCTGCGACATGGAACAGATCATGAAAATTGCTGAAGAACACCAACTTTTTGTGGTAGAAGATAATGCCCAGGCAATTGGTGCAACTATCACATTCTCTGATGGCAGCGTTCATAAAACTGGAAGCATTGGGCATATTGGGTGTACCTCGTTTTTCCCATCAAAAAATCTAGGGTGTTATGGGGATGGAGGAGCTATGATGACCAACAGCGATATGCTCGCAGAGCGTCTCAAGATGATTGCCAATCATGGTCAGAGTGTTCGATATTATCACGATGTAGTTGGATGTAATTCACGTCTTGATACTTTACAAGCTGCTGTATTGGATATCAAACTTCGTCACCTTGATGAATACAATGATGCAAGAAGATCTGTTGCAGCTTATTACAACGAGGCATTTAAAGATAATCCCAAGATTACAACACCTGTGATTGCGGAAGATAATACACATGTCTTCCATCAATATACCTTAAAGTTGGAGGGTGTTGATCGTAACGGATTGCAGGAGCGTCTTGCAGCAGTTGGCGTGCCAGCCATGATCTATTATCCAGTGCCTGCTCATCGTCAGAAAATGTTTTCGTTTCTAAACTTACCTGAAGTTGATTTGCCAATTACTGATTGGCTCACACAAAGGGTAATTTCATTGCCTATTCATACCGAGATGGATCAAGAGCAATTGGAGCATATTGTTAAACATGTAAATAACCTTGTGAAATAAACAAACACCATGAAAATTGCTGTAATTGGAACTGGATACGTTGGACTTGTTACGGGAACCTGTTTTGCCGAGACGGGTAACGAAGTAACATGTGTTGATATTGATCAGCGTAAAGTAGATATGCTGAACAATGGTCAGATTACCATCTATGAACCAGGTCTAGAAAAAATATTTTTAAGAAACCTCAAAGAAGATCGACTCAAGTTTACCTCTGATCTCCAATCAGGAATTGAAGGGGCTCAAATTTTATTTCTTGCACTGCCTACACCGCCTGGTGAAGATGGATCTGCTGATTTGAAATATGTTTTGGGTGTTGCAAAATCATTGGGCAAGCTCATCAAAGATTATGTTGTGGTGGTTGATAAAAGTACAGTACCTGTTGGTACTGCTGAAAAAGTAACCACTGCCATTGCAGAAAATGCAACGGTAGAATTTGATGTTGTTTCTAATCCTGAATTTTTAAGAGAGGGAGTTGCAGTTGAGGATTTTATGAAGCCTGATCGTGTGGTGATTGGTTGTGGCACTGAAAGAGCAAAGAAATTAATGACTGAATTGTACGCGCCATTTGTGCGTTCTGGAAATCCTTTGATTTTCATGGATGTTCGTTCTGCAGAGTTAACCAAATATGCAGCAAATGCTTTCTTGGCAACCAAAATCACATTCATGAATGAAATCGCTCAATTGTGTGAGCGATTGAATGCGGATGTAGATATGGTACGTCTGGGTATTGGTAGTGATGCAAGAATCGGTAAGCGATTTTTATTTCCTGGTATAGGATATGGCGGAAGTTGTTTTCCTAAAGATGTGCAAGCATTGGTAAAAAGTTCGAATGAAGTCGACTACGATTTTCAAATACTGAACGCAGTAATGGATGTGAATGAAAAGCAGAAGTTGCACTTGATGCCGAAAATCAAAGATTATTTCAAAGGAGATCTTCAAGGAAAACATATTGCACTATGGGGATTGGCATTCAAGCCCAATACCGATGATATTCGTGAAGCACCTGCTTTGTATATGATTGATGCATTATTGTCAGAAGGGGCCACAATCACTGCATTTGATCCAGAGGCAATGGCTAATGTAAAGCAAGTTGTGGGGGATAAAATTCAATTTGCAGAAACTCAATATGAGGCACTTGAAAAAGCCGATGCTTTATTGATTGCCACAGAATGGAATGAATTCAGAACGCCTGATTTTAATAAAATTGGACAGCTTTTAAATGCTAAAGTCATCTTCGACGGTCGTAACCTTTTTGATATCGCTACAATGGAGCAGTTAGGGTATCATTATGAAAGCATCGGTAGAAAATCAATCAACTAAAAACACAATGGCAAACAAAAGAGTTCTCATAACAGGCGCTGCTGGATTTTTAGGTTCTCACCTTTGTGATCGATTTATCAAGGAAGGATATGATGTGGTAGGGATGGATAATTTGATTACCGGTGATTTAAGAAATATAGAACACTTGTTCAAATTGAAAGAGTTTGAGTTTTATCATCATGATGTAACTAAGTTCATTCATGTTCCTGGTAACCTTGATTATATTCTTCACTTTGCTTCACCTGCAAGTCCGATTGACTACCTAAAAATTCCTATTCAGACTTTAAAAGTAGGTGCAATGGGAACGCATAATTGCTTGGGCTTGGCCAAAGCAAAGGGTGCTAGAATGTTAGTAGCCTCTACATCAGAAGTGTATGGTGATCCTTTGGTTCATCCTCAGACAGAAGAATACTGGGG
>JBDLUR010000006.1:0-4613 GCA_039805205.1 Bacteroidota bacterium | reverse complement strand
GCATCAGATGGAATTTGATCCAAGGTTAAATTGGTTGGTCTGCCATCCACAAAAATAGTAGGAGAGGCATTTCTGAGTGAAACATTACCATCAATATCAACATCAACACCTGGAATATTTTTCATCATTTCAGAAGCTGTTTGTCCAGTTGATACCAAGTTCTTTTCTACATTGAACACCTTTCTATCAACTCCCATTTGCATGAAAGGCTTAGTACCTACAACCTTTACTTCTTCAAGTTGTTTTGCATCTACTTCTAATTTAATATTACCTAAATCAACATCAATATTGTTGATCATTTTAGTGAAATCTCCTCCATTCATATTCATATCAAACTTCACATTTTGCTCAAGAGGTATGTAGCCAATTGCTGTAATCTTAAGTTTAAATTGACCCATAATTGGCAAATTTTCTAAACTGAAATCACCATTGCCTTTGGTCAGTTGTCCGGATACAACCACATCTTTCCTTTTCTTGGTAGCAGTATCCATTTTGTTTTGGATCAGTTGTACCGAAGCGGCTTCGATACTTTTATTGGTTTTACCATCAACAATTCTTCCATAAAAACGACCCATGTTCATATTCTGAGCCCCACCTGGTCTTCCTCCCCCCGGAATTTGTGCTTGAAGTTGAACAGCGAGAAGCAATAAAATACCTAAAAATAATTTTTGCATTACAATACATTTATAACAATTAGATGTCAAGTAGATCACAACCCTTTGATGGTCATGATAAGAAAACGTTAACGTTTATTCAGAAAGAAAGTTTATTCTGCAATAAGGGTGATACCTATTTGAAGTAGTCCAATTAAAAATCCTAAAACAGCTCCAATTACTTCAATGAACTTGAACTCCTTTGACATGATTTGTACCAAAATAGCCTCCATTTTATCACTTGAAAACCCATATACTTTTTCTGTAACTATCTTTTCAAGGTCTAATTGAGACTCCAAATTTTTCATATAATTGGCAATCATTTCAGGGAAAATAATTTCCAATTCTGCCATGAATATTGTTTTGAGCTGGTTGATGGTATTATCACCAATAAACATGGAAATGATAGGAAAAGCATCGCTTAGTTTACGCCTAAGAAAATCATCAACCTTGGCTTCAACGAAAGGCATCAATTTTTTGAGATTATCTGGGTTTATTATCTTTTCTTCTATTTCTTTAAACGAAATGAGCTCCGTGCTCACCATTTTGCCCAATTTTTCGGCAAATTGTCTCTGGCGCTTTGGAAAAACCCCTTGAAAAGTTATAAAAAGAAATTTTTTAGGCTCTTTTGGGTGAAAAAGCATTTTGATGGCTATCCAGTTGGTGAACCAGCCAATGAAAGCAGATATAAAGGGAATTGAAATAAGCCAGATGCTCATCATCAAAATTTTTGCAAATGTACCTCTTATAGTTCTTTAGAAAATCAATTTTGAAGAAGAAAACATTTGCATTAATTTTGCCATCCATTTCACGGAGGCTATAGCTCAGTTGGTTAGAGCGTCTGATTGTGGTTCAGAAGGTCGTGGGTTCGAGACCCATTAGCCTCCCTCCAGGGATCCCTAAACGGATCCCTTTTTTATTTCTTAACAATTCTTTTGCTCCGCTCATATAAAATTGACCTCAAAAGGAGTGTAAATCAATTATTTTTGGAAATGTCATCAAAATTTTTACGATTTATGTTTAGTAAAAAATCCTTGCCGATTGTATTGGTGTTTTTGGTAGCAGGCTTTTTATTTACAATTAATACATCAGGGATAGGGAATCCACCTGATAAGTATGAGCTTATTTTACAACAGGTAACCGACATGCTTGAAGTAGCTCATTTCAATCCTAAAAAAGTTGATGATGAATTTTCGAGAAATATATTTAAAAAATATCTCGAGGCACTTGACCCCGACAAATCAATTTTTTTGTCATCAGATGTTCAAAATTTAAAGAAATTTGAGACAACTATTGATGATGAAATGCATGGCGCAAAAATTCAGTTTTTCCATGCAGCTGATGCTATCTATGTCAAACGAGTAAATGAACTCAACTCCTTCTATCCAACCTTATTCACCGCTCCTTTTCAATTTACCACAGACGAAACTATAGTTCTAGATCCTGAGAAATTAGATTTTCCCAAGACAGAGCAAGCTAGAAAAGAGGCATGGAGAAAGAGAATCAAGTTCCTTACACTTGAAAAATATACTGACCTACTTGATGCTAGAGACAAAATAAGCAAAACCGATACAGCATACAAAAATGATGCAGAGTTGGAAAAAGATGCGAGAGAAAAAGTAAAAAAACTTGTTACAAGGAATTTCGAACGTATGGTTTCCAAAAACAAACCTGATGAACGTTTTGATATGTTTATCAATGTGATCACCAATTACATGGATCCTCATACCACATTTTTCCCTCCAATAGAAAAGAGGTCTTTTGATGAACAAATGAGTGGAAGGTTTTATGGCATTGGTGCATCGTTGCGCAGTGATGAAGGTGGAGTAATTAGGATTGCCACTATTGTAGCTGGCTTACCTGCCTGGAAATCTCAACAAATTGTAGTGGGTGATCAAGTTGTGAAAGTTGGACAAGGAACTGACGAACCCACTGATTTAACTGGATTTGAAACTGAAGAAGCAGTCAAGTTAATTAGAGGTAAGAAAGGAACAGAAGTTCGTCTTACATTAAAAAAAGCAGATGGAACAATTAAGGTTGTTTCAATGATCAGAGATGAAGTTGTACTTGATGAAACCTATGCTAAATCTGCTATCATTGTTGAAGAAGGTAAAAAAATTGGATATATTTTCTTACCTGAATTCTATGCGGATTGGGAAAGACCCAATGGTCCTAAATGTTCACAAGATGTTGCTCGTGAAATCATAAAGTTGAAAGAGCAAAATGTAGATGGTATTATTATGGACCTTAGGAACAATGGAGGAGGATCGTTATATGATGTTGTGCAGATGGTTGGTTTATTCATTCCAGAAGGGCCAGTTGTTCAAGTAAAAGACAGAGAAGGTAATCCACAAATCTTAAGAGACCGCGATAAAGGAGTTTTGTATGATGGCCCCTTAGCGGTGATGGTCAATGAGTTTTCTGCATCCGCTTCAGAAATATTTGCTGCAGCAATTCAGGATTATGGAAGGGGAGTACTATTGGGAAGTACTTCTACCTATGGTAAAGGAACAGTACAACGTAATATTGGTCTAGAGCCCAATACTGGACTTCTGAGTAAAGAAGTTGCAGACCTTGGCACCATCAAACTTACGCTTCAAAAGTTTTATAGAATAAATGGTGGGTCAACTCAACTTAAAGGTGTAACCCCACATATTGTTTTGCCTGATCAATATGAAACCTTAAAATACAGGGAAAAAGACAACCCAGATGCATTGCCTTGGGATGAAATTCAGAAAGCTTTTTATGCAAAGCAGATACCTACTTATGATCTTGAATACATCAAAAGAAAAAGTGTAGAAAGAATAACAGCTCATCCAACCTTTAATGCTATTAAAGCCTCATCTGCCTTACTTGAAAAAGCAAACGAAAGGGTTTATTCTATGCAGCTTTCAAAATACCGTGAAGAACAACAACAGTTAAGAACATCTTTCAAAAAGATAGATGAATCTAGTAAAGATTTAAAAGCTCTTCAGGTAAACATGATACCTTCAGATGAACAAAGGTTAGCATCTGATAGCGACAAAATCGAACGCAGGAAACAATGGATTAATTCCTTATCGAAAGATATTTATGTAAAAGAAACATCAAATGTTATTACCGATATGATAAGACAGGGATTGTTGGTAATGCAAAAATAATTCATCAGCCAGGGAATACAATCCCATACCTAGACGACAAAATATTTTTATGGTGCAGCCAATGGCCTATAATAATATAGGCTAATGATACAAGACTCATGTCTTCGCCGGCCTCCGTTTTACTATTCCTGATGAGCCATTGAGTGTCAAAACTTTTGAAAAGCAACACATTTTGTTTTCTAGCAAGTTCCAACGCCTCTAGTAAATCGTTTTTTTCAAATTGATTGCCTGATGCCTCTGCAAAATGATTTTCATCGAAACTCATTATAGGATTATGGTCTTGCCTTGCAATACATAAAGCTCTATAACCGAATATTTGTTCTGTATCGATGCAATGCCTTAATAATTTTGCAATTGACCATTTATCTGTTTGGTATGCAAATTCAAAATCAGCGTTTTTTAATGCAGCTAAATCAAGTTGAAGATCCTTAAAAGACTGATTCAATAATTCATTTAAATTACCATGTGGAACTTTCTCTACATACCTATTGAAAAATTTAGGATGTTTTAGTGCTGATTTTTCCAATGTTATTGATTTTGATTATTTTTTCTTCTTTTCAATATCCATTTTTCGCTCACCCCTAACGGTAGAAGCCAATTTAAAAGCATCATAAGCATTTACCACACCACCAGTTGATGAAAGATCATAGAGACTTACATTTTCATCTTCAGTGCCTGGTTTTAATGTTGACTTTTCACTCACTTTAAAAGAGGATGTTTTGATGATTGAAATTACTTGCTCTGCACTCAGTTCAGGATAATAAGACAGTAATAAAGCAGCTAATCCTGCAACTACAGGTGAAGCCATACTAGTTCCATC
>JBDLUR010000005.1:0-8504 GCA_039805205.1 Bacteroidota bacterium | reverse complement strand
GGGGTTGGGTCGGCCATTATTTCATGTATCACGACTGCATACCTTTCAATTTGCGCATGAAGGAGTTGGGTAATCAGTGTGAAAGACAGTATTAGCAAGTGTTTCATGGGTTAAAACTAGATAGATGCATTACTGTCGGGAAGAGAGAAACAACAAATATTTGGTAGAAAATTCTTTCATGATTAGTTTTGCTTCCACAATGAAAATGATAAAACATACAAAAAAGAACGGTAAACAGTCCCACAGGGAAGGTTAGTTCCAATTTGTATGAATCAAATATGTAACAGCCTTCCAGATTTGGGAGGCTTTTTTTTAACCATCCCGCAAGGGTAAAAAAGAAAACAAATGAAAGTCGCAGTCGTAGGTGCAACTGGATTAGTCGGCACCAAAATGTTACAAGTCTTGGCAGAAAGAAATTTTCCTGTCACCGAATTGATTCCCGTAGCTTCTGAAAAATCAGTAGGTAAAGAAGTAGAGTTCAAAGGGAAACAGTACAAGGTGGTAGGCATGCAGACTGCCATCGACATGAAACCAGCTGTGGCCTTGTTTTCTGCGGGTGGTGGAACATCATTACAGTGGGCACCTGCTTTTGCTGAAGCTGGCATCACGGTAATTGATAATTCATCAGCATGGAGAATGGATCCAACAAAAAAATTGGTAGTTCCTGAAATCAATGCGGGTGAGCTCACTGCCAATGACAAAATCATTGCCAATCCAAATTGTTCAACCATTCAAATGGTTGTGGCGTTGGCGCCATTGCACAAGCGTTATGCCATCAAAAGAATTGTAGTGAGCACATATCAGAGTGTAACAGGTACAGGTGTAAAAGCGGTGAACCAGTTGATGAATGAGCGCAATGGTGTTGAAGGTGAGATGGCTTACAAATATCCAATTGATTTAAATGTCATTCCTCAGATTGATGTTTTTCTAGAAAATGGTTATACCAAAGAAGAAATGAAAATGGTCTTGGAGACCAAAAAGATCATGGGTGATGATTCCATTAAAGTGACTGCAACAACTGTAAGAATTCCAGTAATGGGCGGACACAGTGAGAGCGTGAATATTGAATTTGATCAAGAATATGAATTAGCTGAAGTAAGAAGCTTATTAGCAGCAGCACCAGGTGTAGTTGTAGTTGATGATCCAACAACGCAGCAGTATCCAATGCCAAAGGATGCACATGAACGCGATGAAGTATTTGTTGGGAGAATCAGAAGAGATGAGACCCAGCCAAAATCCTTAAACATGTGGATTGTGAGCGACAACCTACGTAAGGGTGCAGCAACGAATGCAGTGCAAATTGCAGAGTATTTGGTAGGAAAGGGGTTGATTGGATAGAGACTTAAAACTGTTAACCGTTAACTTTTAACGGTTAACAGTTTAATAAATTCATCTTCACTCAATATATTTATAGATGCAATTTTCTTGGCTTTTTCTAATTTAGAACCTGCATCTTCTCCTACTACGAGGTAATCAAGTTTTGAACTTACGCCAGATAATATTTTTCCGCCTTGGGCTTCAACCATGGCTTCTGCCTCGGCACGTTTGAGTTTGAATAAGGTGCCAGTAAATAGAAATGATTTCCCCGACAAATTTCCGTCTGTAATTTTTTCTTGTTTGATGCTGTTCAGTTGGAGTCCCATTGCTTCCAGTTCTTGCAACATCTTCACATTACTTTCCTGATGGAAATAGTGGTAGATGCTCTCTGCTACTTTTACTCCAACATCTTCTATATGTTGTAATTCCTCTTTCTCTTTTTTACTGAGGTCGAGCAAATGATCAACAGCCTGTGCCAATGTTTTGGCTGTTGTTTCACCCACATAACGAATGCCCAAAGCATTGATTAATCTGTATAGTGGTTGTGATTTTGATTTTTCTATGGCTTCTTGAAGGTTGGTAATCGACTTAGCACCAAAGCCTTCCATGGTTTTCAATTCCTGATAAGGTAGATTGTACATGGCAGGGATATTAGGTAACCATCCCAGTGCGTGAAATTTTCGAATGTTGGCTTCACCCAAACCACGAATATCCATTGCGTCTTTGCTGGTGAAATGGATCATGCGTTCAACCACTTGAGCATCACAAAGATCATTCGGGCATCTCCAAACGGCTTCGTCGCTTGTTTTGGTCAGCTCGGTTTGACAAACCGGACAATTAGTTGGGAAGGCAATGGGCTGCTCGGAGCCATCACGTAATTCTGGGAACGATTTTACAATGTAAGGAATAACATCGCCGGCTCTTTCCACTAGTAATGTGTCACCCAGCATGATGTCTTTCTCTGTGATAAAATCTTGGTTGTGCAAGGAGATGGAGGATACGGTTACGCCACCAATTGGCACAGGTTGAATTTTAGCTACGGGGGTGATACTTCCAGTACGGCCTATTTGAAAATCGACTTGCAATAATTTACTTGAAGCCTGACGTGCTTTGAATTTATAGGCGATGGCCCAACGTGGATGGTGGGTGGTCATACCCAGTTTGTCCTGCAATTGAAATTGGTTGACTTTGATAACCAGTCCGTCAATTTCATAGGGCAAGTCGTCTCTTTTTTCTTCAAATGTTTTACAGAATTCAATGACTTGTTGAATGCCTTTAAAAGTTTGTTTTTCATGCACAGGGCTCCTGAAGCCCAGATCCCATAGCATGTTTAGCGTATCTGAATGCGTATGTAAACTTGATTGAGCAGTCGATTGTCCGGTGAAAGCAAGCTGATAGATGAATGCTTCTAGGTTGCGTTTTCCAACTTGTTTGGCATCTTTCAGACGCAGCGCACCAGATGCTGCATTTCTTGGATTAGCAAGAGGAGGAAGATTTTGTTCTAGCAATTGTTCATTGTAGGACTTGAAGTTGGTTTTGTTCATCAACACTTCGCCTCTGATTTCAGCTTGTTGAATACCGTATCTAGAAAATTTTGCAGATAGTGGGATGGATTTAATTTGTTTGAGGTTGAGTGTGATGTCTTCTCCTGCAATACCATCCCCTCTAGTAGCACCCCTTACGAAAACATCATCTTCATAAAGCAAAGAAATGCTTGCGCCATCGAACTTAGGTTCAACGCAATATTCTAATTCATCCAGACCAGATAGCTCTCTTGCTTTACGGTCCCAATCCAACAAATCTTCACCATCATAGGAATTTTCGAGGGAGAGCATGGGCACAAGGTGCTGAACAGTATTGAATTGTTTGGTGAATCCTGGTCCCACTCTTTGCGTAGGGGAGTCGATGGTTACCAATTCAGGATGTTTTTGTTCAATCTTTTCAAGCGACTTGTACAATTGATCGAACTCAAAATCAGCCAGCAAGGGGTCATTCATTACATAATACCGATGCTCATGAAATTTGATAAGGTCCCTTAACATCTTGATGTTCTGAACCAAAAATTCCTCATCTTGTGTAGTAGAAATGAAAAGTTTGCTTTTATCCTGTAAATCCTTGATCTCTTCTTTAGAATACATGCGATTGACTTGAAAGTAAAAGTAGAATAATAGATTTTCTTTTGTGAATACTGATTTGAAATTATTTTTGCGGCAACCCCGACAAACCCAAATGCCATATGAGCGAGTCGCTAAAACAAAATATTAATTCCTCTTCTGTACAGACGAAAGCAAATTTTCAATTTGCCAACTCTGTCGATTGTGTCATTTTTGGTTATGATGGTGGGGTACTAAAAATTTTATTAATTGAGAGTGATCATCCTCAGTACAAAGGTCAGTGGTCGTTATTGGGAGATTTGTTAAGGCCTGAGGAAGACTTGGATGAGGCTTCTTATAGAGTTTTGAGGGAGCGGACTGGCCTAACGGATATGTTTCTTGAGCAGGTAAAGTCGTTTGGATCCGTTGGAAGGCATCCTTCTGGTAGAGTTATCACAACAGCGTATCTCGCATTGGTCAATATTAAAGACTACCAATTAAAGACAATGGATAACGCCTTGAGCTGGCATGCGGTATCGGGGATAAAATCCATGGCATTTGATCACAAGCAAATCTTAGATACTTGCTTAGTGGTTTTACAAAGAAAAATCCAAGAAGAGCCTATCATCTTTAATTTATTAGAGAAAAGATTTTCATTGAGAGATCTTCAATTGTTATTTGAACAAATTCTCGGTATTGAATTTGATAGAAGAAATTTCCGAAAGAAACTTTTTACAACAGGGCTTCTAACCGATGTTGGTGAAATGGAGAAAAATGTAAAGCACAGACCGGGTAAATTGTACAGTTTTAATCAGGAAGCCTACGAACAAATAAAGCGGAAGAGTTTTGTTGGTATACAGTTCTAATTAAATTGAACCGCCTTCTACTAATTTTGATTCAATTACATCCATTTTCTTGGTGATACCTTTTTCAAGTACTTCCATCAATGTTTTCATTGCTTTTTTACCAAGTATGGTTCCACTGGTTTCTATATAAGTAATCTCTGGGTTGCAGATTTTTGGAATGAATCCGTTACTTACAGCCAGCACACCAATGTCCTTAGGTATTTTCAGCCCTTTCTTGTTAATCGCCATGATTGTACCTGTAAGAATTTCATCACTCATGCAAAAAATCAAGTCGGGTTTATTCTTTTGGCTGACTGCATCTAAAGTGGCTTGCAAGGCTTCTTCAGTATTGTTGGCCGTTGCGGTAGCAATTTCAATAAAAGGCGATAGTTTTTTTAGTTCATCAACTAGTCCCTGTTTCCTTTTTCTAGTGATAGAAATGTTGGGGTTACCAAACAGTGCAAAAACCTTCTTTTTCTTTTTATCGAAAATGGTTCTCGCAGCAAGCTTACCTACTTCACGGTCGGCAAGACAAACTTTTACATAATTACTGTCTTCCGGAACTTTATCGAAAAACACAATGGGTATACCAGATGATTTTATCCTATCGAATGTAGCCATATCTCTGGTCTCTGATGTGAGCGCAACAAAGATTCCCGCAACACGATTGAGTTTACACAGTTTAAGGTTGGCCTCTTCAATGGCGGCATCATTTCCTGATTGGAGAATAATTAAGCTAAACCCTTTTTTTCTGGCTTCCTGTTCTACAGCTGCTACAAAAGAGTGGTAAAAATAATTTGAGATTTCGGGTACTATTAATCCTAAGACCTTGCTTTCGTTGGTACGGAGATAAACTGCAAATGCATTGGGTTCATAATCCATGAGGTCGGCCAACTCTCTAACTTTCTTCTTGGTTTCTAAAGAAATATCCGGATGGTCCTTTAAAGCTCTGGATACTGTTGATATGCTGATTCCCAGCATAGTCGCTATATTTTTTAAAGTTGCTTTTGTATTCATATTAGTGATTTATTAACCGAAAACATTTTCGCAAACCTTTGCAATATAACAAAATCAATTTTTCCTCAAATTTTAAATTTTTCAATGCAGCAATTTTTTAGAGTCTGTTGTCTTTGGGGGGCTGAGTATATTTATAAAACACTAAATCATTGAAAAACAATGTTTTACTGTTTTATATGCTCTAGTAGAACATTATTGTTGAATTTTTTGTGGTTTTTGTAAAGAGAAGACTCATCACAGAAAATTTATAAAAAATTAAACGGGAATGTTTGGATATGTAAAAAATACATATTTTGCAAGACTAAAACTTTTAAACCACTGTATATGACCCCAAAACGTTTACTCAAAGCAATGTTGCTTCCTGTAGTAATGCTATTTGCATTTCAGGTTGCTGTTGCGCAGAACAAAACAGTTTCTGGTAAGGTAACAGATGGCAAAGATGGATCACCAGTAGCTGGTGCATCTGTAGCTGCCAAAGGAACCACTACAGGAACTTCAACTGCAGCTGATGGATCGTTCCAGCTCAGTGTACCTGCCAATGCTAAAGTATTGGTAGTTTCTTCAGTTGGCTTCGGAACTGTCGAGGTTAACATTACTGACAACATGAACGTTGTTCTCGCTTCTTCAGGTTCTAACTTGAACGAGGTAGTTGTTGTTGGTTATGGTTCAGCTCGTAAGAAGGACCAAACTGGTGCAGTTGCACAAGTTAAAGCCAAGGATTTCAACAAAGGTGTACTTACTGCTGCTGATCAAATGATCCAGGGTAAAGTTGCCGGTGTACAGGTAGTGAACAACTCTGGTGCTCCAGGTGGTGGAACAACTGTACGTATCCGTGGTAACTCTTCTATCCGTTCTAGTAACCAACCATTGTTTGTAGTTGATGGAGTGCCTTTGGATGGTGGTAATGCACGTCCAGGTCTAGGTAATGCTCTTGGTGGTGTACCTGGTGCAAACCCATTGAACTTTATCAACCCTAACGACATCGCTTCAATGGAAATTTTGAAAGATGCATCTGCTGCAGCTATCTACGGTTCTCGTGGTGCTAACGGTGTTATCTTGATTACAACTAAGAAAGGACAAGCTGGTGCTCCAAAAATTGATTTCAACGCAGGTGTTGGTGTTGCTAGCATCATGAAGCGTTTTGAAGTAATGGATGGTGATGAGTACAGAGCTGCTTTAACTAAATATGGTGCTACAAGCGGTAACTATGGCGATAATGTAGATGCACTTGGTGCAATTCTTCGTAATGCTGTTACTCAGAACTACAACGCTTCTGTAAGCGGTGGTAACGATGCTGGTAAGTACCGTCTTTCTGTTGGTCTAACTGATCAACAAGGTATTATTAAAGAGTCAGGTTTGAAAAGAGCTACTGCTAGCTTGAGTGGATCTTATAAGTTCCTTGACAGCAAAAAGCTTGGTTTGGATTTCAACCTATTCACAGCACAGAATACTGAAAGTGTAGCTCCAATTTCTAACGATGCTGGTTTCCAGGGTAGTTTGATTGGCCATGCTCTTCAGTGGAACCCAACTCACCCATTGAGAAATACTGATGGCAGCGTGTATGTTATTCCTCAGTTTGGTAATACCAGCATTAACCCATTGGCAATGCTTGAGGCGTATGACGATCAGGTTGCTACTACAGAAGTATTAGCAAGTGTTTCTCCATATTATAAGTTCAATGATAACTTCGAATATCGTCTTCTTTACTCAGTACGTAAAGGTGTGGGTGTAAGAAAGAATGAAATCAAGCGTTTCTTGAACCTTCAAGGTAACTTGGGTTCTGCTTCAGTAGGAACTGCTGAGCAAAATACAACTCAATTGACTCATACTTTGAGCTACAATAACCAAATTACTTCAGATATCAATTTGAATGCAGTTGCTGGTTATGAGTACATGAAATATGATAACCTTTCTTATGGCATGTCAGGTTCTGATTTTGCAGATTTCGAAGGTTTGTCTTATTATAACTATTTACAAAATGCACCAGGTAACCGTCGTGGTATCGGATCTGGTGCTGGTCCAATCACTGAATTGCAATCTTATTTTGCTCGTGCGGTAATCAACTGGCAAGACCGTTTGGTATTGACTGGTACTGTTCGTACTGATGGATCAAGCAAATTTGGTGCTAATAACAAATATGGTGTTTTCCCATCTTTCGCATTGGCATGGAACTTGTCTAACGAGAAGTTCTTGGCTAACAGCAAAGTGGTTAATAACTTGAAGCTTCGTGCAGGTTGGGGTAGAACTGGTAACCAGGAATTCCCAGCTGGTGCATCTTTGAACCGTTACCAAATCAATGGTCCTAACGACGTAACACGTTCTAACTTTGGTAACCCAGATCTATCTTGGGAACAGTCAGACATGATCAATGTTGGTGTTGACTTCGGATTATTCGAAGATCGCGTTTGGGGTTCTGTGGATTGGTTCAACAAAACTTCTAGTAAGGTATTGTTTGAGCAAATCGTAGCTCAACCTGGTCCTCCCGGTTCTGCTAAGTATTGGATCAACCTTCCTGGTAATATCTTGAACACAGGTGTTGAAGTTGCTTTGAACGCTGCTTTGGTACGTGGTAAAGATTTCTCTTGGAATGCTGGCATCAATGCTTCATTCTTGAAGAATGAATTGAGAGACTTCGGTAACCAATTCTTCGAGACTGGTGGTTTGAGTGGTCAGGGTATCTCTGGTGCTCGTGCTCAGCGTCTTGTTAGCGGTCAGCCTCTTAACGTGTTCTACCTTCGTGAATTCCAAGGTATTGACGGTAATGGTCAAAGCATTTACAAGAACGATGGTAACAGCTTGTACTATTCAGGAAACCCTAACCCAACAACTTTGTTAGGTTTCACTACTGATTTGAACTATAAGAAGTTCTCTGCTGTTATCAATATGAATGGTGCATTCGGACACGTTATTTATAACAACACCCTTAACACTGTTCTTCCTATCGGTAACCTTGGTACAAGAAACATTGCTAAGTCATTGGTTCAAGATGGTAAATCATTGGAAGCCATTTCAAACGCAATTGCTCCTTCTACTCGTTACCTTGAAAGCGGAAACTACATGAGACTTGCAAATGCTACGGTTTCTTACAACGTTGGTAACATCGGTAAGGCCTTCCGTAACGTAAACATTTCATTGACTGGTCAAAACCTTTTCGTAATTACGAAGTTCTCTGGTTTCGATCCTGAGGTGAACGTTGACAAGCAAGTTGATGGTATTCCTTCTTTCGGTATCG
>JBDLUR010000004.1:0-3146 GCA_039805205.1 Bacteroidota bacterium | reverse complement strand
CCTTCAGGCGTTTTAGCCAAGAGTTCTTCCAGTACAGTTAGCTTATCGGTTTCTAAAATTTCAATGATCTTTTTTGCACTGGAATCACCAATTCCCTTTAAAGAGTCAATCTGGTTTCTTTCATATTGCTCTAATTCGAAAGGAAGTTTTTCAATAGCAAATGCTGCGCTAGAGTAAGACTTTGATTTGAAACTGTTTTCTTGGTGGATGTCCATCAGCTTACTTAACAAATCAAATTGATCGGCGATAAATGAATTCGAAGGCATACAGTAAAGTTCCTTAATTTATACTTGATGAAGAGGAGTGGGGACAAAAAAAAGTCCCGCTCATGAGCGGGACAGTTATTCTTTGCACTAAAGAAAAATTACTTCTTCTTAGGAGCAGCTTTCTTTGCAGCCTTCTTAGGAGCAGCTTTCTTAGCAGCTTTCTTAGGAGCAGCTTTCTTAGCAGCTTTCTTAGGAGCAGCCTTCTTAGCAGCTTTCTTAGGAGCAGCTTTCTTTGCAGCCTTCTTAGGAGCAGCTTTCTTTGCAGCTTTCTTAGGTGCAGCTTTTTTTGCAGTTGCCATTTTGTTTAGAATTTAATGGTTAGAAAAAATGAATAACAGGGTAAAAGTATAAACACTTTTCCTATTCAACAAAAAAAACTTTAATTAAACAATGATTATCCGGCAGTTACAACTGGATTAACTGATACAAAAGTCTTGTTGTTTTTAGATTTTCTAAATTCAACAACTCCATCAGTCATTGCGAAAATGGTAAAATCTTTACCAAGTCCAACATTGCTGCCAGGATGGTATTGAGTACCACGTTGCTTTAAAATGATATTGCCGGAAACAGCAGGCTGTCCACCAAATATTTTGATACCAAGTCTTTTGCTGTGTGAGTCACGTCCGTTCTTAACACTACCTTCACCTTTCTTGTGTGCCATGATGCTAGAATTTTATAGTTGGTTAATGTTTATAATCAAGCGATGCTCTCGATCTTGATCTTGGTATATAATTTACGATGTCCGATTTTTTTACGGAAACCTTTTCTTCTTTTCATTTTGAAGGCAATTACTTTATCGCCTTGAACTTCACTTAGGATTTCAGCATTTACTTTTACAGTAACGTCTTTACCTACAGAAAGTTTTCCTTCGTTATCAACAAGCAGTACTTCAGGAATCTCAAACTTATCTCCAACATTACCACTAATGTGTGGAACATAAAGTTGCTGACCTGCTGCTACCTTGAACTGGTGTCCTGCTATCTTTACAATTGCAAACATGTTATTACAAAATTTAGGAGTGCAAAGGTAAGGAGAAATTGGTTTTTGCCCAAGTTTGATACCAAAAATTATTGGTAATCAAATCGATTGGTTTGCCATAGGGGGGTTATCTTTGTCAAACGCAGGGCGGAATTCATATGAAGATCAAATCGTATTTGGCAAAACCCTTTGCCTCCATCGTATATAAGAAGCTGCAGCGGTCGATGAAAACGGCCCTGTCTGATCAGGATAAAACACTGAAGGAATTGCTCAAAAAAGGAGGTGGCTCTGAATTTGGGAAAGACCATCATTTGTCAGAAGTAAATGATTATCAGTCGTATACGCAGGCTGTCCCCATTCGTGATTACGAAAAATTCAGTCCCTATATTGCTAAAATAAAAGAAGGGAAAGCAAACATCCTGTGGCCAGGTAAGCCTTTGTATTTGGCTAAAACATCAGGAACAACTTCTGGGGCGAAGTACATTCCTATATCGAATGACTCCATTTCGAACCATATCAATACGGCAAGAAATGCATTGCTTAGTTACATCGCAACGACCGGAAAAGCAGATTTTGCCTCTGGAAATATGATTTTTTTGTCGGGTTCCCCCACCTTGGATCGTATTGGCGGTATTCCAACGGGTCGATTGAGTGGGATTGTCAACCACCACATACCCGGTTATCTAAGGTCGAATCAGTTGCCTTCTTTTGAAACCAACTGTATTGAAGACTGGGAGACTAAACTGGACAAAATAGTAGAAGAAACCATCAACAAGGACATGTCGCTCATCAGCGGTATCCCACCATGGGTTCAGATGTATTTTGACAGGTTGCATGAAAAAACAGGTAAAAAGATTGGAGATCTTTTCCCTCATTTCGAAGTGATGGTGCATGGGGGAGTGAATTTCACACCCTATAAGTCTAAATTATTGGATAGTATCGGAAGGAAAATAGATACCATTGAAACCTTTCCTGCTTCTGAAGGATTCTTTGCCTTTCAGGATACGAGAGAAGAAGAAGGGTTATTATTAAATACTGATTCTGGTATTTTCTTTGAATTTATACCAGCTGGTGAAATTTTCAATGATAATCCAACACGACTTTCACTACATGAAGTAAAGCTAGGGGAGAACTATGCTTTAATTGTTAACAACAATGCAGGCTTGTGGGGTTATAATATAGGGGATACGGTCAAGTTCACCTCTTTGAATCCATATCGTGTAGTAGTTACGGGTAGAATCAAACATTTCATTTCTGCTTTCGGCGAGCACGTTATTGGTGAAGAAGTAGAGTACAGCTTGATGAAAGTTGCAGAAGAGATGAATGCGAAAATTGTAGAGTTTACTGTGGCTCCCATGGTTGCTGCGGATGCAGGTAAATCTTACCATGAATGGTTTGTTGAGTTTGAAGAATTACCACATAATTTAACTGAATTTGCTGAGAAGGTTGATCAGCGTATGCGTTCAAAAAATATTTATTACGATGAT
The DNA here is from genome assembly GCA_039805205.1 of Bacteroidota bacterium. Classification (GTDB taxonomy): domain Bacteria; phylum Bacteroidota; class Bacteroidia; order Chitinophagales; family Chitinophagaceae; genus Pollutibacter. Next base: position 415 of record JBDLUR010000004.1, on the reverse strand, counting down.
CTAATTCGTGGAAATATTCTGCGACCACTAGTAATAAGGCCACTTAATAAGAATGCTTTTATTGATTATATGCGTTCGCAGGGAAAACTAGGCGGACAAAATAAAGTGCCGCGATTGAGTAACGACAGAAAGATTGCTAGTGAACTTGAAAAGATGGTCAACAACTCCTAAATTTACTTGATGGAATTTGATTTCTCTTATGCCTTTGAAGATGCATTGAGTGCACCAACCTTATATAAGCGTATTGGTGTATTTGGATCTACTGGTTCAATAGGGAAACAAACTTTAGAAGTAATTCGCGCCAACCCTAATTTGTTTTCTGCTACCATTTTAACAGCTCAATCAAATGCGGATTTACTGATTGAACAAGCATTGGAGTTCAAGCCAAAGGCAGTTGTTATTGGTGACTTAAAAA
>JBDLUR010000003.1:0-7612 GCA_039805205.1 Bacteroidota bacterium | reverse complement strand
ATCAAGTATTCGTTCAAATGATTTTAATGGTGATGGCAAAATAGATTTGTTTGTAGGAGGGCGTGCAATGCCTTTTGCCTACGGAAAGTCCGTCCCCTCAAAATTACTCCTCAATGATGGTAATGGTAAATTCAAAGATGTCACTCAGCAATATGCTCCTTCATTGGTTGATGCAGGCATGGTAACCAATGCAGTTTGGGAAGACATGAATGGAGATAAACAAAAAGATTTAGTATTAGCTAAAGAATGGGGAGCTGTAACAATTTTATATAAAGAGGGCAATTCATTCAAGCCTGTTGAGTTGTCTGAAAACGGTTTCTGGAATTTTGTTTTACCAGTAGACGTTGACAATGATGGTGACATGGATTTGGTGGCCGGTAATCTTGGTGAGAACAGCAGGTTAAAAGCTAACACGAAACAGCCGGTAAGTATGTACTTCAATGATTTTGATGCTAATGGTGTGCAGGAACAAGTACTTACCTATTATGTTGGAGAAAAGGAAATCTGTTTTGCTGTGAAATCAGATTTGGAACGTCAGATGCCACAGTTGAAGAAGAAGTTTTTGTATGCTGAAGATTTTGCTAAGGCAACATTAGAGGAAATATTCACGAAAGAAAAATTAGCAGGGGCTAGTAAATGGACAGCCACTGAATCTAGAAGCATGATATTTATAAATAACGGGGAACAAAAATTTACAGCAGTCCCACTTCCATGTCAAGCACAGTTGTCACCTTTAAAATCAGCAATTGCAAGAGATGTGAATGGAGACGGATTGGCAGATTTGCTGTTGGCTGGTAATTTTTATGAGAATAATGTGCAATTGGGTAGAAGTGACGCGGATTTTGGATCAATACTAATCAACAATGGAGGCAGTAAATTTGTAGTTCAATTCATTCCGGGCATACGTATAAAAGGGCAAGTAAGAAAAATGGTGGAAGATAATGGAAGCATTTGGGTGATTAGAAATAATGAAAACTCTTCAGTGATTCATACCAAGTACAATAAAAAATAGTGAAGATGAAAAGTAAGATGAAATTTTTAGTTATTGGGGTAGTATGCTTGTTGGCGCTTGTATATGTTGTGGTGCCTGCACAGAAAGAATTGGTTGTTAAGGTGCCATTGCCGATTGAGCGTGTAATGATGGAATTTGAAATGATGGAGAAAGTAGATCAGTGGTATACGCCAAAGAAACAGGACGGATATGCATTAACAATTGAAAAGGCAAATCCTTTTGAATTCATTTTTGTGAACACAAAGGCAGATAAAACAACTCCTTTGCATATTGTGGTTAGTCCGGATACAACCGACTCCAAGCTCACCAAAATCGTTTATCGCTACGAACAATCAAGATTACCTATCCCAGGTGATGATCTTGCAGCATCTGTTGCAACATCACTCAATAATTTAGGTGAAATGCTAAAAACCACCACTTATGTTTACGGACATAATATTTTGACTACAACTGTAACCGACAGCTCATTTCTTTTCCAAACCAAAGTTGTTGCAAAAGTCAATGAGACTGCTGAAACCAAAATGATTTTTGACGAGCTGATTGCCTATGCAGAAAAGAGAAATGCTGGTTACAATGGTGTTCGCATTTTTTACACCCAAAGGGTAAACAATGAGGAGGTAGCGCTATTTGCTTCTGTGGGGGTTAATAATTATACCCCAACCGGACCAGAAGAGAAGATACAGTACAAGATGATGCCTTATGGCAAAAAGTTATTGATACTTGACTATGAAGGTCCGTATAGCAAAAGCAAAGAGCTTTTTACAGTGCTTGAGGATTATAAAAGATACAATACAATGGTTAGCATGGCTATTCCATTCGTAAAATATGTTAGTCCCGGCTATGGCTTTGCAGACTCTCAGATTGTGAAAGTGAGGGTTTCATACCCTGTTTTTTAAGGTATTTAAAATAACCTGCAAAATATTTATTGAAAATCAATTAGTTATGAAGGCCTCTTTGAAAAAAGAGGCTTTTTTCTTCGTTTTTGGCCTTCAGCTTCACTAACTTTGCGCTCCCATAATAAAATATGGGTAGTCTTCGGGATGGCGAAGGCTTATTTTATAACAGGGGCAAGGGCTCCAAAAAAAACAACACATGAGTAAATTACATTTCACCACAAAGCATGCAAATGCAGCTTCCGTACAACGCCACTGGCATATTGTAGACGGAACCAATCAAACTGTGGGACGAATCTGTAGCAAGATTGCTTCAGTATTGCGCGGAAAGAACAAAGCGTATTATTCGCCCCACGTTGATTGCGGAGACTTCGTTATCGTAATCAATGCAGAGAAAGTTATTTTCACAGGAAACAAGTTCAACGACAAGGAATACCAGCACGTGACTGGCTATCCTGGCGGACAAAAAATTGAAATTGCTAAGGATTTGATCAAGCGTCGTCCAGAGCAAATTGTAGAAAGAGCGGTTAAAGGCATGTTGCCAAAAAATAGACTTGGCCGTAAGATGTACAAGAAATTGTTCGTTTATGCTGGCTCTGCACATCCGCATTCTGCACAGCAACCAACACCTTTCAAATTCTAATTCACAAACCATTTCAATTCAACAATAATGGAAAAACAAAAAATCGGACTTGGTCGCAGAAAAGAAGCGGTTACCAGGGTATTCCTCAGCAAAGGGGATGGTAAAATCGTTGTTAACGACCATGACTATAAAGTATATTTTCCACAGGTATACTTACAGAACCAGGTGGAACTTCCCATCATCACTGTAGATGGTGTAGGTAAGTACGATATCAAAATCAATGCTGCAGGTGGCGGTAAAAAAGGCCAGGCTGAAGCCTCTAAATTGGGTATTGCACGTGCCTTAATTAACCTTAACCCTGAATTCAAGCCAGCTTTGAAAGCACTAGGTTTGGTTACCAGAGATCCAAGAGGTGTTGAAAGGAAGAAATTTGGTAAGAAGAAAGCAAGAAGAAGCTACCAGTTCAGCAAGCGTTAACAGCTATTCCCAATCAAGAATAAAAACATACTTTATACAATGGAAAATAATACTACACTGCAGCAGCAACTTCTTGAAGCCGGTGTTCACTTTGGTCACCTCCGTAAAAAGTGGAATCCAAAAATGTTGCCTTATATCTATGCTGAGAAAAAAGGCATTCATATTATCGACTTAAACAAGACTGTAGAATGCTTGCAGGAAACTGCACAAGCACTCAAGAATATCGCGAAAAGTGGTAAGAAAATCATGTTCGTAGGAACAAAGAAGCAAGCCAAAGAAATCGTGACTGAGTGTGCAAAGAAAGTAAACATGCCTTACGTTACTGAACGTTGGTTAGGTGGTATGCTTACCAACTTCAATACAGTTCGTAAGTCTGTTAAGAAAATGCAGAGCATCGAAAAGATGTTGAACGATGGTAGCTTCGACAGCATCACTAAAAAAGAGAGATTGCAGTTGTCTCGCGACAAAGACAAGATGGAAAAAGTATTAGGTGGTATCTCTCAATTGGGTAGAATACCTGCTGCTTTGTTCATTATTGATATTGGACACGAGCATATTGCAATGGCAGAAGCTAAGCGTTTGGGTATCACAACTTTCGGTATGGTAGATACCAACTGCGATCCAAACAAAGTTGACTTCCCTGTGCCTGCAAATGATGATGCAACTAAATCAATCGCTATTATCACCAACTATATCACTGCTGCAATTGCAGAAGGTTTAGCTGAGCGTCAGGCAGAAAAGTCTGAAGAAGATGAAGCAGAAGATTCAGCTGAAAACATGGTGAAATTCTCTGTTGATGACGAAGGAGATGCTGATGGTGCTAAGAAAGGAAAAGGTGCGCCAAAGCGTAGAATTCCTTCAGCAGGTGCCGGTGGCAGAAAACCAGCTCAAAAAAAATAGCGACGTTCAATTTTTTATCTAAACTATAAACATAGTGCTTTGCATCTTTTTTGATTGCAAAGCCGGAGAATAGAATATGTCAACAGTAAATATTACAGCAGCTGAGATCAATAAGCTGCGTCAAATGACAGGTGCTGGTATGATGGATTGTCGCAAGGCGCTTACTGAAACCAACGGTGATTTTGAAGCTGCAATTGATTGGTTGAGAAAGAAAGGTCAGAAAGTTGCTGCTTTGCGTGGAGATCGTGATGCGAAAGAAGGTGTTGTTTTTGCTAAAACAACTGCAGACAACAAAACCGGTATTACACTTTGCGTAAGCTGTGAAACTGACTTTGTTAGTAAGAATGCGGATTTCATTTCTTTTGCAGAAAGCATCATTGATGCAGCAATTGCTAATAACGTTACTTCTGTAGATGTTTTGAACAATGTAGAAATCAACGGTGTGAAAATTGCTGATTTAGTTAACGACAAGTTGGCGAGCATCGGTGAGAAAATTGGTGTTTCTAAGTTTGAGCGTATCGATGCTGACTTCGTATCATCATATATCCATGGTTCTAACAGAATGGGTGTATTGGTAGGATTCAATAAGCCAAATGCTGAAGTGGGTAAAGATATTGCTATGCAAATTGCAGCGATGAACCCGGTAGCAGTTGATTCTTCTTCTGTATCACAAGAAGTAATCGACAGAGAAAGGGCTATTGTAATGGATGTAATTAAAGCAGATCCTAAGATGGCAGGTAAGCCTGAAGAAATGCTTGCTAAAATTGCTGAAGGTAAAATGAATGCTTTCTTTAAAGAAAGTACCTTGACTGCCCAAGCATTTGTTAAGGATGGCGGCATGACAGTTGGTGATTACATCAAATCTAAAGATAGCGACCTGAAAGTTGTTTCTTTCAAGCGTGTTGCTTTAGGATAATTTTTAATTGGTATTCCAATAAATAGAAAAGGGCCTTCTACATGAAGGCCCTTTTTGTATATTCGCACTATGCAACCTGTATACAAAAGAATCCTGCTTAAATTATCAGGAGAGTCTCTCATGGGAGAGAATAGCTTTGGAATAGACCCTGCAATGATTAACCGTTATGCAAGGGAAATCAAAAGTGTAGTTGACCTTGGTGTAGAAGTAGCCATTGTAATTGGTGGGGGTAATATCTACAGAGGAATGAATGAGTCTGAAACGGGAATAGAAAGAGCACATGGAGATTACATGGGTATGCTCGCAACCGTAATCAATGGGATGGCCATTCAGGCCATGCTTGAGAAACAAGGTATGTATACTCGATTACTTAGTGCTATCAAAATGGAGCAAGTAGCAGAGCCCTATATCAGAAGAAGGGCCATCAGGCATCTTGAAAAACACCGTGTAGTGATTTTTGGTGCTGGAACTGGAAACCCTTATTTCACTACAGATACTGCTGGTTCGCTACGTGCAATTGAAATTGAGGCAGATGTTATCTTAAAAGGGACAAGAGTAAATGGAATATATACTGCAGATCCTGAAAAAGATCCCAATGCAGTGAAGTATGATAATATCTCGTTTAAAGAGTGTATCGATAAGAATCTTAAAATCATGGACATGACAGCCTTTACGCTGTGTATGGAAAATAAACTCCCCATCATTGTCTTTGATATGAATGAAGAAGGCAACCTCAAGCGTTTGGTTTGTGGTGAGAAAGTAGGAACACTCGTACAATAAATAAGATATTCAAGACTATGTCAATTGCAGACATTCGAAAAGATTATCAACTAAAGTCACTTGTTGAATCAGAGGTGGCAAAAACTCCATTTGCACAATTTTCAATTTGGTGGGAAGAAGCTGTGCAATCGGCAATAGTTGAAGTAAATGCAATGGCTTTGTCAACTGTTTCTCCTGAGGGCAGACCTTCTTCAAGAATTGTGTTGCTAAAAGGATACAATGAAGAAGGGTTCGTGTTTTTTACCAATTATACAAGTGACAAAGGCAGACAAATTGAAAACAATCAATACGTCTCTTTATTGTTTTTCTGGAAAGAGCTCGAACGTCAAGTAAGAATAGAAGGAACTGCTTCTCAAGTTGCAGCAGAGGAAAGTGATGCCTATTTTGATAGTAGACCTGTCGGAAGTAGATTAGGAGCATGGGCTTCACCACAAAGTCAGAAAATTGCAGATAGAGAAATCCTAGATAAGGAGCTTGAAAAAATTACTGCTCAATTCAGTGAGCAACAAATACCTCGACCACCACATTGGGGAGGATACCGTGTTAAGCCTACCAAAATTGAATTCTGGCAAGGTAGAAGCAGTAGATTACACGATAGGATTCTGTACGAACTTACAGATGAGCAATGGCAGATTAGCCGACTTGCTCCATAATAAGGCTTACATACTAAATACAATTAGTAATTAGCAATAGCACAACGACTATTCGCTAATTACTAATACGATCTTATGCTTTCTTTTCTGCAACAACTTTCTTTGTTGTCTTTGCTGGTCTTGATTTACCAAATGATCCTTTGAAAATCTTTCCTTTCTTGGTTTTTTTATCACCTCTTCCCATTGTATATATTTTTTGTAAAGTTAACCGAAAAAAAAAGCAAGACACGCAAGCGTCTTGCTTTTTTAATTTTTTTGATGCAATTAGATCTTTGCAGAAAGTTCTTTACCTGCTTTGAACTTTGCAACTTTCTTTGCCTTGATCTTGATCACAGCGCCAGTCTGTGGGTTACGACCATTACGAGCAGCTCTCTTAGTTACAGAAAAAGTACCGAAACCAACAAGAGTAACTTTACCACCACCTTTTAAAGTTTTGGTAATTGCACTAATGAAAGAATCAAGTGTAGCGTTTGCTTGTGTTTTGGTGATACCCGCGTCATCAGCGAGTTTCGCGATCAATTCAGCTTTGTTCATAAAAGAAAATTTAATTAGTTTGTATGAAACAAATTTAGCCGCTTTTTTAATAAACAAAAATTTTTTTCTTGGTATTTTTCCGCTAAAAAGCAGTACAGCACTGCATTTTAGCCTTTACCAACTCTTTATTTTTCCACACTTAGTGCACAATCTCCATTAGTGTTCTAAATCCTATAGCTTGATCTCCCCATTTTTGAGTTCCTTTCAAACGTAGTGCTGGTGCATGGTTGCTGATATAATTGTTATAATCTTCTATGCTACGTGCAAAAAATTGTACTGCATAAGTGATGCCTTGTTGTTCATCAACATCTTTTAAACGCATAAACTGATTTCGCTCAAACAAGCCAGTGGCCATTATTTCAGGCAGATGCTCTTCTCTCATCCATGTCAACCAAAGGTCATGGATTGCATGTGAAACCATTGTTGTAACATTATAGACTATCATTTGCTAGAAAGTTTTAAATAAACGGGACAATGATCGCTATGCTTTACATCAGGATAAATTTCAGCATCAACTATTTTCGTTTTTAGACTATCTGTTACATTAATATAGTCAATGCGCCAGCCTTTATTGTTCAGACGTACACTTGGAAAACGCTGACTCCACCACGAATAGCGATGTGGCTCTGGATGTATAGCTCTAAAGCTATCTGTCCAACCTGATGCAAAGAAATCATCCATCCATGCTCTTTCCTCAGGTAAGAAGCCAGTGGTGTTCTTATTTCCCTTTGGATCATGGATGTCTATTTCTTTGTGTGCAATATTATAATCGCCACACAGAATAATTCCTTCGTGTTTCTTATTGATTTTATTCAGATAGGGTAATAACTCATTGAGCCATTCCATTTTAAATGCTTGTCTTTC
>JBDLUR010000002.1:0-2905 GCA_039805205.1 Bacteroidota bacterium | reverse complement strand
CCCTTGCGATAAAAAGAGGTGTTTAAATTATTTTACACATGACGTTCTTGATAGTCATATACTCAATAATCACTTTGTGTGTATTCATAATATAATAATCACGACATTTCATGTAGTGATTTCAAGATTGTAAATATGAAAGACAACAATAAAAAATATGATGCCATCATCGTCGGTGGCGGACACAACGGACTAGTAGCTGCTTGCTATCTTGCGAAGGCGGGTAAAAGTGTAATTCTTCTTGAGTCCAATAAGGAACTTGGAGGTGCTACCGCAAGCGTAAAAACTTTTCCCGAATATGATGCGCGTCTTTCAAGATACTCCTATTTAGTATCACTGTTGCCAGATCAAATTGTGGCCGACTTAGGTATTAACTTTACAACCATTGATCGCTCCATTGCTTCTTATACTCCTTATGAGCGAGATGGAAAAAATAATGGACTGCTGGTTTCATCGGAATGGGATGAGGCAACCGCAAACAGCTTTCGTCAACTTACAGGATCAGATAAGGAAGGGAAAGCTTGGTGTGAATTTTACAACGATATTGCTTTGCTAGCGAAACGTTTGGCACCTACCCTATTGCAACCCCTCAAAACTGCAGAGGATCTTAAATCTGAAATGGGACTGCCAGAAGTATGGCGCAACCTGATGGAAGTTCCAATAGGTGAAGTTATTCGTAATCAATTCAGCGATGATTTAGTCCAAGGGGTTGTTTTAACCGATGCATTAATCGGAACATTTACGTCGGCTAATCATATGCAGGCCAATCGATGTTTTTTATATCACTTAATTGGTAACGGCAATGGAAAGTGGCGCGTGCCACAGGGTGGTATGGGTGCATTGGTGAACGAGCTTCATCGCATTGCAATTTCATGGGGCGTAGAAATAAAACTACAATCCAAAGTTACCGCACTTGAAAGTGGAGCGATGGGTGTTCGAATTGAAACGGAATCTGGCGAAAGATACACTGCCAAGGATCTACTTTTTGCAGCCGCTCCTCAGCATTTAGCGAAATTACGCGGTAGCGATGTGCCGAAATCTTTGGAGGGTGCACAGATGAAAATTAATATGCTATTATCTCGTCTGCCTCGCCTTAAGTCAAATATGGATCCAAGGCTCGCCTTTGCAGGTACATTCCATGTGAATCAAAGCTACTCACAGTTGGAACTTGCTTACGCTACTGCGCTTAATGGAGAAATGCCGCCGCTGCTGCCTTTGGAGATGTACTGTCACACACTTTCTGATCCATCTATTTTATCGGATGCGTTGAATGAGAAAGGTTTTCATACCCTAACACTTTTTGGTTTGCATACACCGGCAAAACTTTTTGATGCTGATCCAGATGCCGCCAAAGCTTTAGCCAAAGAGCGTGCCCTCGCTAGTCTGAATCAATACCTGCTTGATCCTATTGAATCCGTGCTGGCTCCAAGTAGTAATGGTTCACTAGCAATTGAAGTGAAATCACCGCTCGATCTTGAGCAGGAAATTTCCCTGCCGCGTGGAAACATATTTCATCGCGACTTGGATTTCCCTTTCCTTGATGCTGAAAATAGCAGTCACCAAATTTGGGGAGCAGAAACAGATGATCCACATATTTATCTTGCAGGTGCTGGAGCGCGTCGGGGTGGCGGAGTTAGCGGCATTGCCGGTCATAATGCGGCGATGGCTTTACTTTCAAAAAATGAAAAATAAAACTATTGTAACTTCTATTTTTTATGATGTATGACCTTTTTTGTTTTATAGTCTTTTGAGAATTGAAAAGGGGGATTATTTTTAAAATGAGGCCAATTAACCTCCACCTCTTTGTGACATAAACCACCTTCTTTTTTTGTTTGATGGCTTCAACTATTTGTTCAGCGGCTTTTTGAACGGGGGCTACCCAAAAGAGGCCATCACCTTTTGCCATAGCCGTATCAACAAATCCAGGACGAGCATCTGTAATCGTGATTCTTGAACCATATTCCTTTACATTTATTCTCAACCCCTCTAGATAATTTATTTGATACGCTTTTGTAGCATTGTATGAAGGTGCAATTCCATTTCCCCTGATTCCAGCAATAGAACTAATGTTGACAAGATGACCATATCCTTGTTCTTTAAAATACCTCACAGCCCAGTCAGCAATACACGTAAATCCTTGAATATTCGTTTTGATTACACTATGCTCAACATCAAAATTTAAATTTTTATTCTCCTCGCCTATTCCTGCTGAAATAATCAATAAATCCAAGCCACCCATCTGACTCACCAATTCATTACAGATTGGTTCTAAAGTTGACAAGTCCTGAACTTCCATTTTCTTAAATACAAGTCTACTGGCCTCTTGAGTCTTTATGGATTGAAATAATTCCTCACGTCTACCTGTTACTCCCACTTCATATCCTTCCCGATTTAGCAACTCCGCCAATGAATTCCCAATCCCACTTGTCGCTCCTATTATGATAGCTTTTTTCATTTATATAAAAGTAGATAAACAAAGATAGTCACATACTCAATCATAGTATTATAGCCGTTTGGAGGTTCCTAGATTCAGCTTGTTCTCACTAGAGAACAACGTTTTGTTTGTAATTCGGATCTAATTGGTGAATTTTGAAACACTTAATAAAGTTAGTTATGACAAACCCTCAATTAAAATCAGTTCATCATATTGCAATTATTTGTTCTAACTACCAAATTTCTAAAAAGTTCTATACAGAAGTTTTGGGATGCAGTATTGTTAAAGAAACATATAGAGCTGAAAGAGATTCGTATAAATTAGACCTTGCAATTGAAGGAACATATATAATTGAACTATTTTCCTTCCCTAATCCTCCTGTCAGAAGTTCACGTCCAGAATCCTGTGGTTTAAGACATTTAGCATTCCGTGTTACTGATATTGAGACATCAATTGCTGCTCTATCATCTC
>JBDLUR010000001.1:0-5093 GCA_039805205.1 Bacteroidota bacterium | reverse complement strand
AAATCTCCACTTGAATTTTTCAAAGTGAAAACAAAAGAAGGAGTTGAAATGGATGGCTGGATGGTGAAGCCTGATAATTTTGATCCTGCTAAAAAGTATCCAGTCGTGTTTTTTGTTTATTCTGAACCTGCTGGAGCGAATGTTGTCGATCGTTTTGGTGTTGGTAACAACAGACTTTATGCAGGGGACATGAAACGTGATGGTTATGTATATGTGTCAATCGATAATAGAGGCACACCAGCTCCAAAGGGAAGAGCCTGGAGAAAATCCATCTATAGAAAAATTGGTATTGTAAATATTGATGATCAGGCAAGTGCAGCGCGCGAAGTATTTAAAATGGGTTTCATAGATACATCACGTGTAGCAGTTTGGGGTTGGAGTGGTGGAGGTTCTGCAACCTTGAATCTTTTGTTCAGATATCCTGAAATTTACAAGACAGGTATATCCATTGCTGCAGTAGCCTATCAGCTTACGTATGATAATATTTATCAGGAACGTTATATGGGTTTACCTCAGGAAAATAAAGACGACTTCATCAAAGGTTCTCCAATTACACATGCAAAGAATCTTCGTGGCAATCTATTGTACATCCATGGAACAGGAGATGATAATGTGCATTACCAAAATGCGGAGATGTTGCAAAATGAATTGATTAAATACAACAAGCAATTTCAATTCATGTCTTACCCCAATAGGAGTCATGGTATTTATGAAGGGGAGGGAACAACAAAACACTTGACAACTTTGTACACTAATTATCTAAAACAGTATTGCCCTCCGGGCGCTAAATAAGAATAGGGAGAAACAATTCTCCCTATTCTTTTCTTTATTCCCTAGTCTCTATTCCCTAATCCCTATTATCTATTCCGCAAAAAACTGATGAAAGTAAGGGATTGTCTCAATTCCTTTGTAGTAATTAAAGATGTCGTATTTCTCATTTGGAGAATGCAGGTTATCACTGTCTAACCCAAATCCCATGAATACAATCTTAACACCAAGTTCTTTTTCAAATAGTGAGCAAATGGGAATACTTCCGCCACCTCTTACTGGGACTGGTTGTTTACCAAAAGATTTTTCAATTGCTTTGGCTGCAGCTTGGTAAGCTTTAGAATCAATAGGAGTTAAATAAGGCTCACCACCATGGTGTTCGGTTGCTTTGACCGTTACACCAGCTGGTGCAATCTTTTTAAAGTAGTCGAGCAACAATGCTGTTATTTTTGCCGATGATTGATTCGGAACCAATCGAGCTGAAATTTTAGCACTCGCCTTTGAAGGCAATACAGTTTTTGATCCTTCGCCAGTATAACCTCCCCAAATACCATTTACTTCCAATGTTGGTCTGATGCCAGTTCTTTCATTGGTTGTAAATCCTTTCTCTCCATAAACACTATCAATTCCTAAGTCTTGTTGATAAGCTGTTACATCAAAAGGAGCTTTACCTAATAATTCTCTTTCTTCTGCGCTTGCTTCTAGCACATCATCATAAAAACCAGGAATAGTGATGTGGTTATTTTCATCATGGCAAGAAGCAATCATCTTTGCAAGAACGGTTGCAGGATTGGCTACTGCGCCGCCATATACACCACTGTGTAAATCTCGGTTCGGACCAGTAACTTCAACTTCAATATAACTTAAACCTCTAACTCCAGTATCTATAGAAGGAGTATCCATACTAATCATTGCAGTATCACTAATTAGAATCACATCGCATTTGAGCAATTCTTTATTTGCTTCTACAAATTTTGCCAGGTTGGGTGATCCAATTTCTTCTTCACCTTCTATACAGAATTTAATATTTGTTTTTAGCATGTTCTGTTTCACCATCACTTCTAGCGCTTTTACATGCATGTAAAACTGACCTTTGTCGTCACACGCCCCTCTAGCATAGATTTTTCCATCTTTGATGGTTGGGTCAAACGGACCACTATGCCACAACTCTAATGGATCAGCAGGTTGAACATCATAATGTCCGTATACCAATACTGTTGGAAACTTGGGATCAATCATTTTTTCACCATACACTATTGGATGCCCCTCTGTATCAAAAATCATTGCTTTGTCTGCACCAGCGGTCAAGATGGATTGCTTAACGGCTTCAGCACAAGTAATCATGTCTTGCTTGTGTTCAGATTTGGCACTAATCGATGGAATCCTCAGTAGATCGAGTAATTCATCTAAAAATCGTTGTTGATTGGCTTCAATGTAAGCTTTCATATTTTGAATTTAATGTGTTTTATTTACACATTGTTTTTAAAAAAATTTAATAAAAAATTAAAGACTTAATCAATTCCATTCCTATATTTGACCCACGATTGCGTGTCATTTTTCAGCCTTTGTGAATTCTATTGTTTTATACTGTAGTTTTTTGCAAAGGCTGAACCTATTTTAGGGGGTAGTTTATTTTGCCTTCAAATAGTTTTCTTCAACAAACTTCCAGTTGATAAGGTTGAACCAATTGCTCACATATTCTGCTCTTCTGTTTTGGTATTTCAAATAGTAGGCATGTTCCCAAATATCTAGTCCCAACAGTGGAGTTCCTTTGATAGGAGATACATCCATCAAAGGATTATCTTGGTTAGGCGTTGAACCTATTTGAAGTGTTTTTTTATCATCTACATACAGCCAAGCCCATCCACTTCCAAATCTACTCATTGCAGCTTCGCTCAATTTGTTTTTGAAATTTTCATAGCTGTTAAAAGATGATTGAATCGCCTCACTTAATTTTCCTTGGGCTAGTGTGCTAGCATTGGGCTGCATGCATTTCCAAAATAATTCATGGTTATAGTGTCCACTACCATTATTTCGAAGTTTTGCAGAATAGGTTGAGATGTTTTTTAATAGCTCTTCAATACTTGCAGTTTGTCCCTTTAGTTCTGCAGCTGCAGCATCATTTAGATTTTTGGTGTAAGCGGATGCATGTTTTGAATAATGAATTTCCATAGTCATTGCATCAATATGGGGCTCTAGCGCATTGAAGCTATAAGCAAGTGGTGTTTGCTTAAAAAGGGTAGTCTGATTTTCATTTGCTAAAGCTGTATAATCAAGTCCCACTGCTGATACAAGAACACCTGCTTTAATAGTGTTGCCAATAAATTTTCTTCTGCTGTTGTTATTTTTCATATTGGCCTATTTGTTTTTTTTAATGAGTGCTTTGGCTTTTTTGAAAAAGCGGAAATAATATTCATTGTTAAAGAGTTGAGAGTCGTTCATTGCTTTATAGACCAAGAAGCAGCCTACTGGGAATAGTACCAGGCTTGGTAGCCAAATACCCCAAAAAGGTGGCATAATTCCTTGTCTCACAAATTTCTCGCCAAACATATTCAACAAGTGAAAGATCAAAAAGAAAACGACTGCAACAACTAAAGGCATACCTAATCCTCCTTTTCTGATGATAGAACCCAGAGGTGCACCTATTATGAACAATACAATACATGCAAACGAAAGTGCAAACTTTTTATGCCATTCTATGGAGAACAATCTCAGGTCAAATGCTCTTTGTACATAGTCTTCAACAATCAGTTGTGTTGAATTTTTTAAAATGTTAGTCTTGTCAGCTGCTTTTGCATATACAATATTAACCACTGAATCTGGAAGTAGGTCTCCATAGCTTTTTACTTTTTTTACAGCTACTTTTTTATTCTGCTTCCACCCCTTCTCCATGTATTTGTTGAAAAGAAAATAAGAAGTGACTTCTTTGGTGAGACGTTCGTTCTGGATTTTCAACATGTCTGTTTTGATAGAGTCACTTGCTTTTTGAAGTTGTTTGATGTTTAACATCTGATAACTTCTTTTAAAGAGACTGTCAGGTGTTTTGAGTACATCAAATGAACTCAGATCAAACACTTTTTTGTATTTCTTGAATCCTAAACGATAGTAATCTGTTTGAACTGTATTATACGGACCATTTTCTTGGTATCTCCATCCATTGTCAAGATCAAACTCAAGAAATTTTTTATCGTCACTTATGCGCATCACTCCTTTTTCAGCTATGATAATATTGTCTTGTAACGAGTATTGATTTTCGTAAATTATAACATCTTTGATGGTATTACCATCATCTTCTTTTTCACCCACTTTAATTGCAAAGCCTGGTAGCTTATCATAAAAAATGCCCTCTTTGATATCGAACGCAGGTTTAGCCACACGGATATCGTAAAGCATTGTTGTGAATTTCAAATTAGCAACAGGCATTAAATAATTTGAAATGGTAAATGCTACTCCTGCAATGAGTATTGCTATAACCAGTAGCGGGCGCATAAATCGCAACAAGGGTATTCCAGCAGATTTGATTGCAACCAGTTCAAAACTTTCGCCTAGGTTACCGAAAGTCATGATGGAAGAAATCAAAATAGCCAATGGAAGTGCAAGGGGAATAGCAGTGACAGTTACGTAGGATGTCAGTTCTAAAATACTTAAAATGTCAAGGCCCTTTCCAACTAAATCATCAATGTATTTCCAAAAAAATTGCATCACCAACACAAACAGTGTGATGAAGAAGGTCGCAATAAAAGGACCTATGAAAGCCTTTAAAATTAGTTTGTCGAGTTTCTTGATCATACTCAATTGCCGAGTCTATGAAAGAGATCATGCACCTGAACATCCCATAGGCGGGTTTGGTCTGCAATATCTCTTTTCTCTGCAAAGTCTTTAATGACAAGTATGGTTTGACTACTTACCTCTGATTTTTCAATTGAAAATTCAAAGTATTCATTCTTTGGGGCGTGTAACCAATGATAGCGCACAAATTTGCCCTCTTCCATTTCAATAACTTCTGCTTTTTCAGTGGAACCATTCCAAGAGAAGCTGAAAACAAGATCGCGTTCATCTACTTTATCTGCAAACCATTCCTGAAGACCTGCTGGCGTGGAAAGGAATTCAAATAGGATATTAGGAGAACACCTTACTGGATACTCTATTGAAAATAATTGTTTACTCATGACTAAAGTTTATCTCTTTTCGCGCAAAAGTTCAGATGCACCTTGCAATGATAGAAAAATATCATTACCGAAAAAATATAATTTGGTGTTTCTTTCCAACTTTTTCCACGTGATTTTCCCCATTGAGGATTTCTTGTTCCAAATATATGGATATCA